>DATEEG010000277.1:0-8022 GCA_035281305.1 Acidimicrobiia bacterium
GTAGTGGGTGACGCCGAGGTCACTGGCCGTTGCCCGGGCTATCGCCAGTGCGGTCTCGGGCAACCAGCCGGTGACCAGCATCGCTCCGGGCTTCACAATGCCCAACTTCTCGGTGGCGATCTGCTCGATGGTCGTCCCTAGGACCTCGGTGTGATCGAAATCGATGCCAGTCACCACTGCCACCTCACCGTCGGCGGCGTTCGTGGCGTCGAGGCGACCTCCGAGCCCGACCTCCACGACGGCCGCGTCCACCGAATTCTCGGCGAACCAGGCGAACGCCATTGCGGCCGTGAGCTCGAAGTAAGAAGGGCTCTCGCCCGTCTTCTTCTCGAAGAGGTCGGCGAATCCGGCGACGTCCGTCACGGCTTGAGCGAACTCCTCGGGAGTCGAAGTTCGGCCATTGACCCCGATGCGCTCTTCGATCCGCTCGAGATGCGGTGACGTGAAGGTCCCGGTGTTCAACCCGTGGGCGGCAAGAATCACCGTGATCAACCGGGCTGTAGAGGTCTTGCCGTTGGTGCCGGCGACGTGAACGATTGGATATCCCGATTCCGGGTGGCCCATCATCCCGAGAAGCTCGACCATACGTTTGAGCCCCGGCTTCATCCCCAGGTCGATGTGCCGGTCCAGATACTCGATGGCGCTCTCGTAGTCCACCAGTCAAGAATAAGGGGAGCAGTCGTAGCTCACACAATGAAGAGAGGGCCCGCTGAGCGGGCCCTCTCCATGAGCACATCCTACCGGTCGGTCAATTCCAGCTACGTGCTGGACTCTTCTCATCGTTCTGGCGAGCAGCCAGAAGAAGTAGCAAGCCGGCCCCTGCGAAGGCTGCTGCCAGCAATGCCATCGAACTCGTCGACACTCCCGTGAAGGGCAGTGTCTCCTGAGTAGCCACCTGAGCCACCTCGGGTGCCGAGACCTGGATTCCGAGGACTGAAACCTCAGGCACCGAGTCGAACGGCAGCGATGAAGACGTTGTGGACGACTCCGGCTGGGTCGTTGTCACCTGCGCCGTGGTCGTGGTTGTTTCCTGTGCAGTCGTGGTGGTCGCCTGCGAGGTCGTCGTAGTCGCCTGCGAGGTCGTCGTGGTCGCTTCAGACGTCGTCGTGGTCGCCTCAGACGTGGTGGTCGACTGCTGACCGGTGGTGGTCGTAGTCAGCACCACGTTACGAATCGCCCAATGGGACAGGCCGCACTGCTGGGTGCCCTGGCCACAGTTGGCCGGCGGCCAGAACGGTCCGCCACTGGAGGTCAAGTTGTAAACCTCGTAGCCGCTGCCGCCTTTGACGCAGAGTTCCAGGCTGTAACCGGCATTCAGGGTTACAGAAACCGAGCCGTTTCCGTTGTTGGTGATGGTTCCCCACTCACCGGAGGTGACATTTTCCTGCCAGCCTCCCTGGGTGTTGCAGTTCCCATCGATGGCGGCTGCCGGCAGCCCCACCGCCACGATGAGCGACGTCAGAAGCAGCAGGACTCCCGCTGCGCTGGTCGCTCGCCTAGATCTAGTGCTCATTACCGTTGCCTCCAATTCGCTTGCCCTTGCGAATAGACCGGTCGCACCACTGGCTCGCTTCATCCGAGGTGCCCGCATTACGGGATGAAGGTCAAAGCCGCCGACTCGCCCCTAACCACTCTTAGTGGTCTCGGTCACTCACTGTAGTTCAACTACGGTTCATGACAAGGGCTTGATTTACTGATTCTTACCCTGATACCCGAATATACAACGGGCCAAACTGCTCATTGAGCACCGTCGAATGAGCCTCGAGCATCATTGCGACTAAGCCGAACGCTCTCGCTCGATTTCCTGAAGCGGAACCAGGGTGGGATTGGTCTTGTTGCGGACCACATCGGCGTCGATGAGCACCCGGGCGACGTCGGAACGCGAAGGCATGTCGAACATGGTGTTCAAGAGGATTTCTTCGAGGATCGCCCGCAGGCCCCTGGCCCCGGTCCCCCGCTTGATGGCCAGATCGGCGACCGAGGTGAGGGCCTCCTCGTCGAAGACCAACTCAACCCCGTCCATCTCCAGCATCCGTGCGTACTGCCGAGTAAGAGCGTTCTTAGGTTCGGTCAGGATCCGGCACAACTGATCACGGTCGAGATCCTCGACCGTAGCTACCACTGGCAGGCGGCCGATGAACTCGGGTATCAGACCGAACTTGATCAAGTCCTCTGGCATCACCTGTTCGAGGAGTTCGGTTGCCCGGACATCGCGACGTGAGCGCACGTCGGCCGCGAAACCAACCTGCTTCTTGCCGATCCGATTTGCCACGATGTCCTCGAGTCCCGCAAATGCTCCCCCACATAAGAAGAGAACATTGGACGTATCGATCTGAATGAACTCCTGGTGGGGATGCTTGCGGCCACCTTGGGGAGGAACCGAGGCGACGGTTCCCTCGAGGATTTTCAGGAGCGCCTGCTGAACACCTTCGCCGGAGACGTCCCTTGTAATGGAGGGGTTCTCGGCCTTGCGGGCAATCTTGTCGATCTCATCGATGTAGATGATCCCCTGCTCGGCCCGTTTGACGTCGTAATCAGCGGCCTGGATGAGCTTGAGAAGGATGTTCTCGACGTCTTCTCCGACATAGCCGGCCTCTGTCAGGGCAGTGGCGTCAGCGATGGCAAACGGAACGTTGAGCTGACGGGCCAGGGTCTGGGCGAGAAGGGTCTTGCCACACCCGGTCGGACCGATCAGAAGGATGTTCGACTTGTGTAACTCGACATCGTCGCGGCGATGCTCGCCGCTGCGGATTCGCTTGTAGTGGTTGTAAACGGCCACCGCCAGCTTCTTCTTGGCGGGGTCCTGTCCGACCACGTAGTCGTCGAGGTAAGAGGAGATCTCGACCGGCTTGGGCAGCTCGGTGAAGTTGATTTCAGGAGCCGCCGAGAACTCTTCCTCGATGATCTCGTTGCAGAGGTCGATGCACTCGTCGCAGATATATACGCCCGGACCGGCGATGAGTTTCTTGACCTGCTTCTGGGATTTGCCGCAGAAGCTGCATTTCAGCAGGTCTGCCCCGTCGCCGAATTTGGCCATCTTGCGTTGCCCTCCTAGCTAGAGGCTACCGCAGAAAGCTCACGACGCGTGAGGATTGAATCCACTACCCCGTAAGTGACTGCGTCTTCGGCGATCATCCAATAGTCCCGCTCAGTGTCGGTGGTGACCTTTTCGTAGGTCTGACCGGTGTGCTCGGCCAGAATTCGATTGAGCTGTTCTCGCATCTGCACGATCAACCGGGCCTGAATCTCGATATCCGAGGCTTGTCCCGAGGTTCCGCCGTGCGGCTGATGAAGCATGATCCGGGCATGGGGCAAGGCGAACCGCTTGCCGGGGGCGCCACCGGCCAGGATGACGGCAGCCGCCGAGGCGGCCATTCCCATGCACACCGTGTTCACCTCAGGCTTGATGTACTGCATGGTGTCGTAGATCGCGAACAGTGACGTGATGGACCCGCCGGGAGAGTTGATGTAGAGGAAAACGTCCTTGTCAGGGTCGTCACTCTCGAGGTGCAGCAGCTGCGCCATGATCAGGTTGGCCACCGTGTCATCGATCGGAGTCCCCAGGAAGATGATCCGGTCTTTGAGCAGGCGGCTGTAGATGTCGAAATAGCGCTCGCCCCGGCTGGTTTGCTCGAACACTGTGGGGATGACGTAGTTCTGGAAACTCGAATCCTGCATCTCAATTCTCCTCGTCGATGATCTCGGCCTCGAAAATTTGGCGGTCCGGCATCTGGCCTTCCGATGACTCTTGGTCACCGGATCCAGGCTCGACTATCTCGGCTTCAACTGCGCTGCCTTCCTGGCCATACGTCTCGGATTCCAGAGGCTCTTCGTCAATCGAGAGGTCTACCGGGTTTCCCTCGATATCCACGGCCTTCGCCGCGGCAATCACGGCCTCGACCGCCTTGTTCCTCAGAATATCACCGGCCAGCGCCAAGGCTCTCGGGCTGTTGGTGAAGGCGTCGTACACCTCTTTGGCGTTCTCGGAAGATCTCGCCAAGGCGTCGATGGTGGCGGCGACCTCCTCCGAGGAAACCTTTATGTCCTCTGCTTTGGCCACTGCCTCCAGGACCAGCCTGGTCCGAATCGAGCGGACGGCCTGTTGGCGCAAGTCTTCGATGAAAGCCCCCTGTTCGAGGCCGGTGGCCTCGAAGTAGTCGGCCAGAGTGATCTCGTTCTCTTCGAGTCGGTGCGAGAACCGATGCAACAGCTCGTCCATCTCGGTTGTCACCAAACCCTCGGGCAGGTCGATCTCCGCCTCGTCGACCAGCAAGTCCAGGGCCTTCTGACGGAACTGGCTCAACACGGCCCGACGCTTGGTCTGGGCGAGGCGGCCGGCCAGTTCGGTGCGCAATTCTGCGACGGTTTCGAACTCGGTGACTTCGTTGACCCAGTCGTCATCCAGATCGGGGAGCACCCTGGCCTTGACCTCGTTGACCTTGACCTGGTAGCCAACTGTCTCCCCGGCACGGTCGCCAAACCCGTCCGGTAGTGGCCCATCGAAGGTGGCCTGCTCACCGGCAGACTTGCCTCGCAGTTGCTCGTCGATACCTTCGATCATGAGTCCCGAGCCCACCTCGTAAAGGAGTTCGGTTGCGTTGGCCTCCTCGACAGCCACCCCGTCGGCGAAAGCACTGATATCGATCGATACGAAGTCGCCGTCCCCGGCCGGGCGCTCGACCGTCTCGAGGCTGGCGAACTGTTGGCGCATGCGATCGAGGCTGGCTTCAAGATCGGTTTCAGAAAGTTCGGGTGCCTCGACCTCGACGTTTCGATTCTTGTAGTCCGGCGCGGCATCGAGTTCGGGCCACAGCGTCACCCGAACTTCGGCGTTGACGCCGCCTTCGATGTCGTCGACCTTCTCGAGGGTTGGGGTGACGGCCGGCGCCAGATTGGTCTCGGTCAAGATCTCCCCGAGTTTCTTCGGGATCAGGTCCTCGATGGCTTCGCTGCGGAGCCGCCCCGAGCCGATGGCAGCCTCCACCACGGGGCGGGGAGCCTTGCCGGGACGGAAGCCGGGAATCTTGAGATCTTTGGCAAGGCGTCGAGCGGCTCCGGCTTTGGCGCTATCGATCTCGGCATCGGTCAGTTCGACCGTCAACAACCGCTCGAAGCGGCTGACCTCGCGAACAGTTTCGGTCATTCCGGCCTCTCGGTTCTCAAATCTGGGCTGCCTCTCTCGATGTTTTGAGGTCGTGGGTGGTGCTGTGGAAAGCACCCACCACCCACAACCCTTTCTTGGGTGACCGAGGGGACTTGAACCCCCGACCTCCAGGGCCACAACCTGGCGTTCTAACCGAGCTGAACTACGGCCACCATGAAACGAGGGTCGAATCGCGGGCACCCCCGGGAGGATTCGAACCTCCGACCAAGAGCTTAGAAGGCTCCTGCTCTGTCCTCTGAGCTACGGGGGCAGAGGTCCCCCCTGAAGTCTAAGAGGTGGGCCTCGAGCCGAACCTCCACAAGCCCAATGGCTTAGAGATCTCCTGCTCTGTCCTCTGAGCTACGGGGGCAGAGGGTCACCAACCGAAGTCTACGAGAGACCCCTTCCGAGCCGAACCTCCACAACGGGCGGCTAACCGAAATTTGGCGGGGGACGAACAGGTATCCCGTAATTTGGTGCGTGACGAACCACCCTTGTTCGCACGGCACCAGATTTCCAACAGATCGTTCTCCACCCGCCGAATTTGGCGCCGTGGCCCGGTGGCGTGGCGGGCGGCGTCGCCCGGCGCCGTGAGTCACTGATCCGAGCGGGTGAAGGGAATCGAACCCTCATGACCAGCTTGGAAGGCTGGAGCTCTGCCATTGAGCTACACCCGCGAGGTTGCGAATTCTAAACCCGCCGGGTCCGATGTCCCTCTGGCCTGATAGGTGATGCTGTTACGGAGCCAACGAGCCGGCGATGCGCAGGCTCTCATCGAGGCTCAGATTCGATTCGAGCCGGTAGGTGATTCCGTCCGCCTCCCAGATCAGCACGTTGCCGGTCAACCGAGTCCCGTCCTCAGTGTGCTCGCGGGGACCCGTCTGGAACATGAAGACGTGGGGCGCTCCAGACAGCCAGAACGCCGGCACCCCATCGACCATCACTCGATCAACGGTCGTTCCTCCGCTCACGATCTTGGTGAAAAACTCCTCGTCGAGATCGGCCCTGAACTCGGCCAACAGCAAACCGATGCCGCTGCCACCCACCTCGGGCAACTGGTCGGAGGCGGCCCAGGCAAGGAAAACCTGGGTGCCCACGTCCGCTCGGAGCAGATAGACGGAACCGGGAGGCTCAAGGACGTCAGGTTTCAGAATCGGGAAGTCGACAGCAGCATCCGCCGCAGCCTGGTCAACGAGCTGACCTGGCGCGAGTTCCCGCGGAGGCGGCAAGCTGGGTGGGTTGCCAAACTCGATTCGTATCCCGGCAACGTCCAGCAAGTTCGCCACCGCCTGTCTCGCGGAGGGGACTGAGAGGACAACAAGGACCAAGGCGAGAACGGCAACTGCCCACGCAAGCCGCGGGCGGGATGCTTTCCTGAGCGGGCCCTCATCCTGTAGTCGAAGGGTGAAATCGACCGGGGAAGGCCAGTCGATCCCCTCTGCCAAGTCGCGAAGCGCTGCCTCAACGTTTGGTTCATTCATCAGAAAGGATCCTTGCGGAAAGCCGCAGCCTTTCTATGGCTCGGGCCGACCGTGATTTGACGGTCCCGGCGGCGACTCCCAGCGCCTGGGCAGTCTCTGCCTCCGACAGCCCCAGGAAATAGCGGAACTCGATGACATCTCGCAGGCGCTCCGGCAGGCCTTCGACGGCCTCCAGCAGTTGCCTTCGCTCATCGCGCTGGACGACCACCGTCTCGGGAGATGGGGCCGCATCCCCCAAGACGGGGTCGGAAGCAGCTCTGAGAGCCAGTCCGGCCCTCCGGTCGGCCCCCCGCCGACTGTTGAGCGCCTCATTCCGGACGATTCGCAATAGCCATGGGCGGAATTCCGCTCCGGACCGGAAACGGTCGAGGGCACGAAACGCCTTCACAAGAGCGACTTGCGTGGCGTCTTCGGCCTCCGCGGCATCGCGAAGCACAAGATAGGCCACCCTGAGGGCGACGCCTTGATGGGCGCGGACCAGCTCCGTATAGGCAGACACATCTCCATTCCTTGCCTGCTCGAGCAGGCGACTTTCATCCAGTGGACGGCCCTCCACCGAGAGGTTCACGTGCCTTACACCTCCCATGCCGAGAAGGTTCCCTGGAACCTCTGAACCGCGGGAGGTGTAGTTACGTCGAGAGAGCCGACAAAGGAGTGACACATGGCTCGATACCGGATTGCATTGGTCGCCATGCTCGCAGCCATGGCCATCCCGACAGTGGCGCTGGCGGGCGGTTGGGCGATGGCGTCCTTCGATAACGTGCCCGCCGAATTCGAAGCCGGCACCACTTACGACCTCGAGTACACGATTCTGCAACACGGGCAGACCCCGGTTGACGTCGCCAGCAGCCAGGTTCGATTCGTCGACTCCGACGGCACAGTGGTCGCTGCCGATGCCGTGGCTACTGGCAATCCCGGGCGATACACAGTCTCCATCACGATCCCCGAGGCCGGTTCCTGGCACTGGAGCGTGACGATGGGTGAATTTGGGGATCACGAAATGGGAACCGTGGAGGTGACCCAAGCGGTGGCCGCCGCGGCTGCCACAGGATCGGTGGTGCGTTGGTTGTTGCCCCTGGCGCTCGTGCTAGTTCTCGGGCTGGTCGCTGCGCAGGTGGCTGACCTCGTAAAGACCCGTCGGTCTGCCCGTCCGATTCGTGCGGATTGAGCTGATCAAGCTCTGGTTGACGGCGGCGCTCGCCGGCGTGCTGGCGGCCGCCACCGTCGCGTTCAATCGGCCGTCGACAGGTATCTCGCCGGAGGTAGCAGCCGATCAGGGCGCTTTGCTGTTTCAGGCCAAGGGATGCAGCGGCTGCCATTCGATTACCGGGGTCGCCGATACGGCCTCGATAGGACCCGACCCCACCCGCCTGGCCAGCGTGGCGGGCGAACGGGTCG
>DATEEG010000278.1:0-3749 GCA_035281305.1 Acidimicrobiia bacterium
TTGAGCAGGCGACGCATGATCTTGCCAGAGCGCGTCTTGGGCAGA
The DNA here is from genome assembly GCA_035281305.1 of Acidimicrobiia bacterium. GTDB lineage: Bacteria > Actinomycetota > Acidimicrobiia > Spongiisociales > ZC4RG35 > DATEEG01. The sequence continues at coordinate 46 of DATEEG010000278.1, forward strand.
TCATTGGTGAACACGATCGACTTGGGCTTGGCGATCGGCCCGATGACCTTGCCCACGTGCTCCCGCAACTCCTGAAGAAGCGTCTCGTCACCAACCGTGGTGCCCCGCAGCGTCACGAAGGCAGCGATGGCCTGACCGGTGATCTCGTCTTTCCTCCCGACCACGGCCGCCTCCGCCACCGCCGGGTGCGACACCAGGGCCGACTCGACTTCGGTAGTCGAGATGTTGTGGCCCGACACCAGCATGATGTCGTCGACCCGGCCCAACAGCCAGAAGTACCCGTCCTCGTCGCGCTTGGCACCGTCGCCCGGGAAGTACCGGCCCGGAAAGCGTGACCAATAGGTGGCGACGTAGCGGTCCGGGTCTCCGTAGATGGTCCGGGCCATCGCCGGCCAGGGCCGATCGATGACCAGGAAACCTCCCCCGCCGAACGGAACCGAACTTCCGTCCTCATCGACCACATCGGCGGACAAACCGGGCAGCGGCCTCGTGGCCGATCCAGGTTTGGTGACGGTGAATCCCGGCAACGGCGAGATCATGATCGCTCCAGTCTCGGTCTGCCACCAGGTATCGACGATCGGGCACCGCTCCCCGCCAATGAGGCTCTGGTACCACATCCATGCTTCGGGATTGATCGGCTCCCCGACCGAGCCCAACAGCCGAAGCGAGGTCAGATCGTGCCGTTGGGGGTACTCATCGCCCCATTTCATGAAGGACCGAATTGCGGTCGGAGCGGTGTAGAGAATGGTCACCTTGTAGTCCTCGACGATCTGCCAGAGGCGATCAGGCTCGGGGAAGTTGGGGGCGCCCTCGTAGATGACCGATGTCGTGCGATTCGCCAGAGGTCCGTAGACGATGTAGCTGTGGCCGGTCACCCAGCCGATGTCGGCTGCGCACCAGTAGATGTCGGTGTCGGCTTTTATATCGAAGACCTCGTGATGAGTGGTGGCGACCTGGGTCAGGTACCCGCCCTGGGTATGGACGATCCCCTTGGGCTTGCCGGTGGTTCCGGAGGTGTAGAGGATGTAGAGCGGGTCTTCGGCGTTGAGGCTTTCAGGCTCGCAGATTGCCGACTGGCCGTCGGCGAGATGATTCCACCAGACATCACGTCCGGGCTCCATGTGGACTTCGTTGCCGGTTCGTTTGAGGACGATCACGTGCTCCACGCTGGGAGTACGAGCGACCGCCAGGTCGGCATTGGCTTTGAGCGGCACGACTTTGCCGCCTCTCCAGGCTCCATCCATCGTGATCACGACTTTGCAACTGGCGTCGATGATGCGATCAGCCAAGGCGTCCGACGAGAAGCCGCCGAATACGGCACTGTGGACGATGCCGAGCCGGGCGCAGGCAAGCATCGCCACCGGCAACTCGGGCACCATGCCCATGTACAACGCTGCGGTATCGCCCTTCTTCAGACCCAGCGACTTGAGGCCGTTCGCAAACTGGCCGACCATCGTGTGAAGGTCCCTATAGCTGAGCGTACGCGTATCGCCGGGCTCACCCACCCAGTGATAGGCAACCTTGTCTCCGGACTCCTCGAGGTGCCGATCGAGGCAGTTGTAAGAGAGGTTGATTTCACCGTCCGGGAACCAGCGATAAAACGGAGGATTCGAGTCGTCGAGGGCCCTGATCGGCGGCGTGAACCAGGTGAGACGCTCGAGCGCCTGGGTCAGCCAGTAGCCCACGTAATCAGCCTCGGCCTGGTCGTAGACCTCTGGCTGAGCGTTGGCCGCAGCGGCAAACGCGGGAGGGGGTGAAAAGACCCGATCCTCCTTCAGCAAGTTCTCGAGCGGCTTGGTGCTCACCTTTGACTCCTCACTCCTACGACCAGACCGACTGCCAGATCAGGTTGGCCAGCAACCTAATGCCCGCGAACCGGAATGGCTTTGGGGCCAACAGCTTCTTTGCCCGGCAACCACTTTTTCCTCGTCGGACGACGGGTTTACCTCAGCACCAGATAGGTCCCGACGCCAAGGAGGGCGAAGCCGGCAATCTTTCCAAAGTCGATGGGATCCACTGTGGCTCCGAGCAGTCCCAAATGGTTGATGATCGCACCGACCACGAACTGGCTGACGGTTATCAGGACCAAGGCGGGCACCAGACCCAGGTCGCCGACGGAGAGCGACAGGGTGCCGATGATGACAAGGCCCAGAAGTCCGGCGCTGTACACGTACCAGGGCAACCCGGCCCCTGCCCCCAGGCTGCCACCTCGGGCCAGGAGCATCACCAGGCCGATCACGACTCCTCCCGAGAAATAGGTGATGAAAGTCGACTCGAGCGTGCCCATCTGCCGCTGCATCACTCCCGTGAACTGAGCTTGCACGGCCACCGCCACGCCGCACAGCACTGCCGCCGCTACCACCAGAACCGACCTCATTGATACCTCCACACCGAGTTCACGTCTCCTTACAACCGAGCGGCCCAGTTTGGCCAGCCAGCATCGACCCTTGTCGCAAGGTGATCCAGCGACCGGACGAGCGAACTGGTTCCCGTCGCCCTCACACTGGCATCAGGGCCCACAATGAGGCGATGCCAAACGTCGCGGTAGTTGAGGACCAACGCCTGCTAACACCGGCTGGGATTCTTCGATGCTGTTCCTGAAGCGGTTCTGGGAACCCATCGCCAGGGGTGAGGTCACCGTTACGTTCCGGCGATGGAAGAGGCAGCAGGTCCTGGCCGGGCGCCGGTATCGCACGGCGGCGGGCATCATCCAGATCGAATCGGTATCGCTGTGGGCCGAAGACGAGATCACCGACGCCGATGCTCAACAGGCAGGTCACCACGATGCCTCGAGTCTTCGGGCCGACCTGCCGGTGCGGCCCGGCCTTCCGCTCTATCGGATTCAGTTCCACGTCGTGGACGATCCTGACCCACGGGCCGAGCTGGCCGCCCGAGCCAACCTCACCAAGACTGAAACCGCCGAGATCCTCCAGACGCTGCAGCGGCTCGACCGAGCCTCGACGCATGGCCCTTGGACGATCTCCGTTCTCGAGATGATCGAAAGTCGCCCGGGCACGAGGGCACCCGACCTCGCGGCTCACTTCGGACGAGAGACCCAACCGTTCAAGACCGATGTCCGCAAGCTGAAGAACCTGGGTCTTACCCTCAGCCTCAAGATCGGGTATCGGCTCTCGCCGCGCGGTGAGGCGTTCCTCTCGAGCCTCCGCCCCCGCTGACCCGGTCAGTCGTCCAGATCGCCACAGTTGCCGGCTGGACCGTCTTGCCGAGAACATCGAGGAGACCGCTCGTCACCGCATTGAGGTCACCGGACGCCCGCAGCCTGCTCGCGAACGCAGCCGATTCCTGCTCGCTATCGAATCGCGCCCGGTTGAATCGCCGGTCGACCTTCTGCTGAACGAGTCTGCGAAGAGGGCTGAAAGCAACGACCGAGGCAATCGTCGAGGCGGCGACGGCGAGCGAGCCGGCCTCCGGCAACAGGGCTTGCACGACTACCACAACCAGCACGAAGGTGAGCGTTACCAGACCACCGACGACCGAGTAGCTGACGGTCCTGGAGACAAGATGATTGAGGTCATAGAGCCGATACTTCGTGATCGCGATCGCGGAGGCGATCGGAACAACGAAGCCTGCGAAGGCCGTCACCGCCACCAGCCACCCCAGCGCCGGGTGATCGCGAGACGAAACAACAGCGAGCGCGGCCGCCATCGATGCGGGAATCAGGATCAAGCCCGCCCCGAACATGA
>DATEEG010000279.1:0-4931 GCA_035281305.1 Acidimicrobiia bacterium
CTCTGGCTGGCCTGACCGCCCGGACCCTCACTGTCGATGACGACGACTTTCAGCCCCTCCGAGGCGCCGTAGACCGCCGCGGCCAGGCCGGCGGGCCCGGCCCCCACGATCACGAGGTCGTAGGTTTCCAGCTGGGGGCGGGTATGAAGCTTCACCGCCTCCGCCAATTCCGCCAGGCTCGGTTGGATCAGTTTCTCCCCGCCTTCGAGAATGATGACCGGCAACTGCCCGGGCGGGACGCCGATGGCTTCCAGCATCAGCTGGCCCTCGGTGCCCCCGGCATCGATCGCCGAATATGGAACCTGGTTGCGAGCGAGCAACTCCTTGATGCGATGGGTCGGTGCCGACCAGCGATCGCCGATGACGCGGATTCCCCCGAAGCCGGGGCGATATGTGCTTTGCCAGCTCAAGAGCTCGTCGTCGAGAACCGGGTAGAGCTTCTCCTCGGGCGGATTCCAGGGCTTCAAGATGTAGAAGCTGACGCCGGCCCGGTTGATGGCCTCGATGGCTGCCTCGGTGTCGGCATAGGCAGTGAGGAGAACCCTCCTCGTCAGAGGGGCGAGCCGGCGGGCGGCCTCGAGGAACTCGACGCCCGTCATCTCCGGCATCCGCTGGTCGACTACCAGCAAAGCCGCCTGGTCACCGGTCGCCGTGAGTTCGTTGAGAGTTTCGAGCGCCTGCCGTCCGGACGAAACACCAACTATGCGATAGTCGGCGGCGTACTTCTCCCGCAGATCGCGCTGAACCGAGGCGAGAACCTCGGGATCGTCATCGACCGCGAGAATGACCGGCTTGCCCATGGGCCGAAAGATAGAACGCCGAAAGGTTCAAGGCACATCGCGTGGTGCCCGGCACCTGGAACTTTCGTCCCACGGGCAACCACGGACCCATGACGCAACGTTCGAGCACGTCGCCCTTCAGTCGAAGTCGGTCGGAAGGGTCGGATCGAGGTAGTGGTCGAACATCCTCCTTATCTGCTTGGCGGTCGCCCTGCCCGTCGAGAGTTCGGGGAGGCGATCAGCCGGGAACCAGGCAACCTCGCTCGTCTCCATGCTCGGAGTCAACGAGCCGCCCACCAGCCGGCACAGGAAGAAGAGGAGATAGGCGTGGTGGGGGGCAGGAGGGTGCTCGTGCCTTCGTTTGTCGAACACGGCCGCCAGCTTCTCCGCCGTGACTTTCATTCCCGTCTCCTCCAGCACCTCTCGCTCGGCGGCGAAGCCAGGGGACTCGCCGACGTCGATCCAACCCCCGGGAAGGGTCCAGCGACCATCGGCCGTCTCTTTGACCATGAGGATGTGCGGCCCTCCGTCGATCGACGAGAACACGGCCGATCGGACGATCATCTTGGGTGTGACATAGCCGTCGTCACTTCGAAAGATCGCTGCAACCCGGACTGCGTCGGGTTCACCGTGACTGGCCAACTCGGCGGCGATCGCTCCCACCTCTTCGTACCGTTGGACGTCGTACGGGCTCGCCGCGAACGCGAGACCGGTCTGCGACAAGGCCGCGAGACGCTGAATGAGTTCGAGGAGCCGCGCTTCGCTCACGACGACATGTTTTCCAGGGACTCGGCGAGATCGGCCAGAGCCTCTCGGGCCGACTCATTCAGGCCGGCGTCGGCCGACGCCATCTCGACGCTATTCCTCTGGTCGCCGAGGACCTGGCGGAGGCGATCCGCCCCCTCGCGGGAGTTGGCCGCAACCACCTCCACCGCGTCGGCCAAGCGCGCCGCCAGGGTGGAGCCGAAGGACGCCACGACATCGACCTTCCACTCCGGTTCGCTCCGCAGGACGAGGCGAAGGTCGTCCGCGCCCCCCAGGCTCACCACTGCAAACGTGTCATCGCCGATGGAGGTCTCCATTATCGATGAGATCGCCACCGGAGGGACCTCGCCGAGTTGGGTGAAGCCGGTCCAGTAGTTCACCGCCACCGATTCTGCTCCCCCATCGAGAAGGCCTGCTGCTTCCTGGAGTGAGGCGCCTTCAGCCATTGCCAGCCACACCATCTGTTCTTCGATCGTGTGGTCGGCAGCAGCCCGGGCATCACCGGTCGCGAGAGCTTCGAGAACCGCCGTCGCCACCGCCTCGGCGGATTGCGCTGCCCCGGATGGGGCGGTGGTCGTGACCTGACTCCCCGACGAGCAGGCGCCGAGCGCGAAGAGGACCGCCGCCGTTCGCAAAGCCTTCATCGGGCGCTCATGGGGCAAGGGCCCGCAGGGTGTCTTCCACCGCCGACCGCGATGGCGTGAGCACCATCAAGCCGGCCACGGTCAATCCCGACGAGGCGAACTCATCGAGCCGGTCCCGCACGTGCCCGGCGTCGCCGACCAGCACCAGGTCGTCGATCAAACGATCGTGGATCGCGGCGGCCACCGCCTCCCGGTCCTTGGCCGCCCATCCGCCGGCGATGGAGGCGGCTTCCTCCTCGTATCCCATCCAGGCCAAAAAGTTGTTGTAAACCGGCTGAGCCAGATACGGCGCCAGGAACTGATTCCGCAACATCTCCCTGACACCGCCGGGATCATCGGTGACAACCGTCTGCAGGCGAGCCATGACCCCGAAGTCGGCCGGCAACTCCCGACCGGTGGTGCGAGCCCCGCGCCGCACCTCGGCGAGCTGGCGGGTCACGACCCGCGGCGGCATCAAATTGAGGCATACCCCGTCGCCAACCTCGCCGGCCAGCGCCAACATTCGTGACCGCAAGGCCCCGATGAATATCGGGACGGGTCCCGCCGGGAGGGTGGCCGGCCGGAATCGCCGCATCGTGAGAGTTGTGCCGACGTAGTCGCCCTGGCCGGTGAGTGCCTGTCTGACGGCCAGCGCGGTATCACGAACCCGGGCGAGCGGTTTGGCCAGAGGAACGCCGTGCCACTGCTCGACGATCACCCCGGACGAGGAGCCCAGCCCGAGGCGAAACGGCCGCCCACCCATGAGCTGGCTGACCGAAGCCGCCGCCGTGGCCAGAGCCGGCGCGGTCCGGGTATAGACCGGAACCACCGCAACACCGCACTCCAATCGCTCGGTTCGTTGGGCGATGGCAGCCGCGAGCACAAACGCGTCCGGACCGGCGACCTCCGCCAGCCAGGCCTGGCGGTATCCCAGGTCCTCGGCGAACCGGCACAGGTCGGCGAGTTCGGAAACGCTCAGACCGGGCGTCGATGGGCTGAGTGCCAGCTCCATGGGCACGGAACCGTACTACCCCCTTCTTGGGACGGTTTGCCTACCGCAGCGGTGGCGAACCGTCACGAGAAATGTCACTCGGGCGCCCCGGTTTCCGACGACCGCGGGAGGGCGCGCCAGAGCAGCATCAGATAGACGAATCCGGCGACTTCTTTGACGAAGCGCCACGGATCGGACATGGCCCGGGACCAGGCCGTTCCCTCAGGCCACGGGGCGAATTCGGGACCGAACAGAGGCCACAGGAAGGTCTGCTCTCTCACCCACACCCCATCCAGGACGAGATGGAACAACCAGGCCACGACGATCGTCATGAGCTGGCGGCGGCGGCGTCCCCTGCGATTGGTCAGAAGTATCACGATGGCCGCAACCGTGGGAAGGATGAGGGTGTGGCCCCAGCGCTGCCGGGTGGGATCGCCGAGCAACGCTCCGGCGATGAGATCGATCGCATCCGGGAGGATGGCCCCGAGGATCAGGAGCCGGAGATCCACCTTGGGATCCCGGAAGATCCAGCGAAAGAGAAAGATCGACCCGGCGATGTGCCTCAAGATCACCGGTCAGTCTCAGATCCCATCCAGGGCGGCGTTGGCGAACGCATCGGCAACGGCATTCTCTTCTCGCGGGACATGCTCGAGCCGGTGCGGCATTTTCGATAGGAGCCTCTTTGCCTCGAGGTACAGCGGCTGCAGCACCGCGTTCTTCACGCGATACCTGCCCTCCAATTGGCGGATCAAAAGCTGGCTGTCGGCTCGAACCGTGAGTCGCTCCGGTCGATGATCGAGAGCGAGCTTCAATCCCTCCACCAGGGCCCTGTATTCGGCCACATTGTTCGTCGCGTGACCTATCGCCTCTGAGACTCTTCCGATCAACTCCAGACGATCCCCGTCCGTTCGGTAAAGCGCGGCGCCGATGGCGGCCCGCCCGGGGTTGCCTCGTGATGCCCCATCCGAGTAGAGGACCCACTCGCCACCGGTTTGATCCGAGTCCGGCGTCACAGAACCAGGATGCGCATGCAGTGAAGACAACGGGGCGGGTCCCAGTCGGCCGCTTCAGCCTGCTCGGGCAACGACAGCGCCAAATGACATCCGCCACACTGGCCACCGGTGAGCCTGCCGACGGCCACCCCTTCTTTCGATTTGCGCAGTTGCTCGTAAAGAGCGAGCAGCTCCTGGGGAATGGTGGCGGCGATCTCGCCCTTCGACGCCTCCTGGCGCCCGATCTGTGCGTCGATATGCCGCCAGGCAGTGGCAATCACCTCCTCCAGAGCGGCCACTTCCTGGCCCGTCGCGCCCAACCGGGCATCGAGGCGGGCGACCTCGGTCCGAACCGGATCGACCCGATCGATCAATCCCAGCACGCGGTCCTCGAGGGCACTTTGCTGGCCACGCAGCGACTGCACTTCCAGGCGCTTCTGCTCGGTCTCGCGCGCGTTCATTCCACCGGCAAATAGCCGGGTCTCCGATTCTTTGAGCTTGACCTCGATCAACTCGAGTTCGCCTTCAGCCTTGTCGAGGTCGAGCTCGAGACTCCTGAGCTCGGCGGCCTTGCCGGCCCGGATCTCCTCGAGCTGTTCCCGTCGTCCCGACGCCTCCTGATACGTGGTCAGTTCCGGCAAGGTCTGGCGTTGGTGGATCAGTCGATCGATGGCGAGATCGACCTCCTGCAGATCGAGGAGGTCGGACAGGCCGAGACCACCCGGGGACGAGGAAGTTGGGGCGGGACCCATCAATTCTCCTTCCACGGTGTGGCGTCTCC
>DATEEG010000280.1:0-6546 GCA_035281305.1 Acidimicrobiia bacterium
TGTCGAAGGTGATGTAAAGGGCGCCCGGATCGGCGATGAGACGGTCATACCCGATCACTGGGATGCCCTGCTCCAGTGCCGAAGCAACGGCGGGACGGATCGCCTCGACATTCTGGGCGAGGATGATGATGACGTCGGCACCCTGGGAGATCAGGTTCTCCACGTCTGCGATTTGCTGCTCTTCGGATGACCCGGCATCTGCCGAGATGTAGCTGCCGCCGCCGGCCTCAATGGCCGCCTTCATGGCGGGCTCATCCCATAGTGCCCACCGCTCTTCGTTGTAGTTGTTCCAAGAGACTCCGACGATGATTTCGTCGTCGGTTCCTGCCGTGGTTTCGGTGGTTGCCTCGGTAGTGGTGGCAGCGGTGGTTCCGGTGGCTTCGGTGGTAGCGGTGGTCGTGTCCGCTCCGTCACCTCCACAGGCAGCGATCATCATCGCTATCACTGCCATCAGCGCCAGGTTTCGGCGTTTGAACATATTCATGTTCCTTCCTTGCATTATTTCAATTTTCGTCTCAAAAGAGACCCGCGAACTGTAGCCATTCCCCAAGTGGCGAAGCCGGATGCCCCGTCTCGTCCGACCGTCGCCGAAACGCCCTAGCTGTCAGTTGTAGCGCGTTCAGACGAAGGTCGCTTGGCCTGTCGGCCGAGATTAACCGAGATATGTTTGGTGCCGCAACAAATCCGCCACATAACTTTTCGCTATATAGGAAGAAAAGCTCGAAAGCGTCCGACCGCCGGGTCCTATCAAGGACCGGAGAGGGGTGCTGACCGACCTATATAGTGGGCTCTCCAACAAAGACCTCCTGGCAACAATGGATCCAACCGAAATCGCCGCCAGCCGGGACTCGCGCAACCGGAGCGTGGGCCTGGCAACCGACGAGCTCCGCCGTCACAACCTCGGTGTCGTGCTGGAGCGTCTCCACCTGTTCGGAGCTGTTTCCCGTTCCGAGTTGACCACCGCCACCGGGCTCAACCGCTCCACCATTGCCGGGCTGATCGGTCAGTTGACGAGCCTGGGCCTGGTCGACGAGGGACCGGGGCTGGTCAACGCCGGACCCGGCCGACCATCCCCCGTGGTCACGACCCGACCCCAGGGTGCAGTTGTTCTCGCAATTGATCTGGCGGTCGACTCTGTCGCCGTTGCGACGGTGGGACTGGGGGGACACATCTACAACAGGGTCCGGGTGGCCCGACCCCGGGGCCGATTTTCTCCCCAGGAAACTGTCGCGGACGTGGCCAAGCTGGCCGGGCCCCTGCTCGACTCACTGCCTGCCAACCATGCGCTCGTGGGCGTTGGCGCCGCGATCGTCGGTGTCACTCGGAGGTCGGACGGCTTCGTTCACATCGCCCCCAACCTCGGATGGCGCAACGTCCCTCTCGGGGCCATGCTCGCCACGGAACTCGACCTTGCGGGTCATGTGCAGGTCGCCAACGATGCCGATCTCGGGGCCCTGGCCGAACAGCGCCGCGGGGTGGGATTCGGCGTGAAGCACTTGATCTACATCCACGGCGAGGTCGGAATCGGGACCGGTGTCATCCTCGATGGTGAGCCGCTTCTCGGCGCCGCCGGGTACGCCGGTGAGGCCGGCCACATGTTGATCAACCCCGACGGTGGGAAGTGCCGGTGCGGATCCAGCGGCTGTTGGGAGACCGAAGCCGGGGAGACGGCCCTGGCCAGACTTGCCCGGCTGCCCGCGAACGTCACGGGGCTGGCGGTGCTTGACACCGTCGTCGCCCGGGCGGGCGAGGGCGACGAGCCGACGATCGCTGCCATCGTCGAAATCGGCAGGTGGCTCGGGCTCGGCATCGGCAACCTCGTCAACATCTTCAACCCCGAGCTCGTGGTCCTGGGTGGCTTCTATCAGCGGCTCTTTCCCCATCTGCAGGCTGCGGTCGTCAAGAATGCCAACCTGAGGGCGCTGGAGGCGCCACGGCAAATGACCAACATCATCGCCAGCCGCCTCGGCTTCGACGCTCCCCTGATCGGGGCGTCGGAATTGGCTCTAGCGGGCGTCATGGCCGACCCCGCCGCAGTCGGAGGCCTGGCGATGAACGGACGCAAGTCGGCCGGGTCACCCGTTCGAGCCTGATCCAACACTCGTTTTGGCACGACAGGATGGGGTCAGGACCCCATCCTGTCGTGCCAAAACGGGGGTTGGGCGCTACACCCCGGCGTCGGCGACGATGCGCTCCATGACTTCGAGGTTGGCGACGGCGTCCTGGGGCTCGGTCGGCACCGGGCCGTCATCGCGTATCGCCCGCGAGAACGCGTCGGCCTGAATGCCGTATTGATCGCCGGCCTCTACCTCGTGGATCTGCAGGCCGGGCGCAACTGGAGGATTGCCGCCCGCAAAGAGGAGGATCCTGGTGCTGAGGCCGGGCGGAATGTTGAAAGGAATCTCGACCAGCATCCTCCCCGCCGTCCCCACCAGATGGACTCTCTGATCGTCCTCGAGCTGGGTGGAACAGGTGAACGTTGCGTGCCGGCCACCGAAATCGAGAATGGCCGAGGTGATGACATCGGTACCGAAAGAAACGTCTCGCCGGATCGACGCTTTGACCTCGATCGGCTCCGCTTCGAACAGCATGCGGGCGACGTTGACCGGGTAGCAGCCGATGTCCATGAGCGCTCCACCCGAATAGGCGACGATGTTGCGAATGTCGTTCGGATCGAGGTTGCGATAAGAGAAAAAGGATTGAATCGCGAGCAGTTCTCCGATCGCGCCCGTCGCGACCATCCGCCGGACCTCCACCCACAGCGGGTGGAGGCGGTACATGAATGCCTCCATCAGCTTCACACCGGCCCGCTCGCAGGCGTCGATCATTTGGCGGGCTTCAGCGCTGGTAGGCGCCATCGGCTTTTCGCACAAGACGTGTTTGCCGGCGGCGGCCGCTGCCAACGTCCACTCGGCGTGAAGGTGATTGGGCAGGGGTATGTAGACGGCCTCGACCTCGGGGTCGGCCAACAGGGCTTCGTAGGACCCATAAGACTTGGGGATTCCGAGAGTCCTCGCCGCTGCGGCAGCCCTCTCCGCGGAGCGGGAAGCGATGGCGTCGACCCGGCTCAGGGCCGAACCCTGCATGCCGGGGATGACCTTGCGGATTGCGATGTCGGCGCAACCGATCACGCCCCAACGAACCGGAGAAGGAATCATGGACGGCATCATATGATCGCGGATCATGCCCCTTTTGGCCCGGATAGCCGACGGTTCGACCCTGGACCTCGTTCCCTGTGTCAGCTGAGATGGGGGGCCAGGGCCATCGGAGTGAAAGGGCGACCTCACGGAGGCGCAATGAACGCGGCGCCGCCGGCGCGGGCTGGCTCGTGGCGGGCCTGGTGGCCGGATCGCTGGTCACTGCCGCACTGGTGTTGGGTGGTGTGAGATTCGTCCGACAGGGAGTACCCGTGGTCGCGGCCGGGCCGCCCCACTTCGTTGAAGAAACGACGGGTGCCGGCATCGAACACATCTACGACGGCGAGTTCCACTTCTTCGTCGGAGGCGGTGTGGCTGTCTTCGATTGCAACGACGACGGACTGGCCGACCTCTATTTCGCCGGCGGCGCCAACTCGGGGGCGCTCTTCGCCAACGAGAGCGTGATCGGAGGAGCACTGAGTTTCCGCCCCGTCGCGAGCACCACAACCGACCTGGACCTGGTGACCGGGGCCTACCCGGTCGACGTGGACGGCGATGGAAATGTGGACCTGGCGGTTCTCCGCGTTGGGGAGAATGTGATGCTGCGGGGCCTGGGAGGGTGTCGATTCGAACGGGCCAACGAAGCGTGGGGAATCGACGGCGGTGATGACTGGACGACTGCGTTCAGTGCCCAGTGGGAAGGTCCGGCGGAATTGCCGACGCTGGCGTTCGGCAATTACCTCGCGCTCACCGATTCGAACCAACGGACCGAGTGTTCGGACAACGTCCTCTTCCGGCCAGGCGATGACGGGAAGTACGGCCAACCGATAGTGCTCTCTCCCGGCTGGTGCACGCTTTCGATTCTCTTCAGCGACTGGGATCGGACCGGGCGGCGCGATTTGAGGCTGACCAACGACCGGCACTACTACCGGGATGGAGAGGAGCAGTTGTGGCGCGTCCCCAGTGGTGAGCCACCCCGTCTCTACACCCGGGAAGAGGGCTGGCAGAGCATGCAGATCTGGGGCATGGGTATCGCCTCTCATGACCTGACCGGCGACGGCCGACCAGAGGTATATCTCACCAGCCAGGGCGATAACAAGCTCCAGACCCTTACGGACGGTGCCGCCCAGCCGAACTATCGGGACATCGCTTTCGAACGAGGGGTTACCGCCCATCGTCCGTTTGTCGGGGATGTAGTTCTTCCTTCGACTGCATGGCACCCCGAGTTTCAGGACGTGAACAACGACGGCCTGATCGATCTCTTCGTGAGCAAAGGCAATGTCGAGGCGATGACGGAATACGCAGCCGAAGACCCGAGCAACCTCCTGGTGGGTCAAGCCGACGGCACTTTCGTCGAGAGCGCCGAAGACGCCGGCATCTTGAGCTTTGCCCGGGCGCGGGGGGCGGCCCTGACCGACCTCAACCTGGACGGCATGCTGGATCTGGTCGTGGTCAACAGACGGGAAAACGTCAAGATCTGGAGGAACGTCGGATCCGGCGTCCCCGGCCAGCCTGAACCCATGGGCAGTTGGATCGGGGTCCAACTGAGCCAAACCGGGCCCAACCCCGATGGCATCGGATCCTGGATCGAGGTCATGATCGGTCGCTACACCATCGAGCGCGAGGTGACTGTCGGCGGCGGCCACGCCGGAGGCCAGAATGGATGGATCCACTTCGGCCTCGGCGATGCCGACAACGTAAAGGTGAGAGTGCAATGGCCAGAGGGAGAGGTCGGACCATGGATCACCGTCAAGACCGACCAGTTCGTGACGATCGACCGCGGATCGTCCGAGGTGCGGCCCCTTATCCTCGACCAGCGGCCTCCACAGAATTGAGCAGCCGATGAGAAAAGCCAGGTTGACCGAAATCGCACTCCCCGACTTCGGCATGCCCGATGCGATGCCCGAAATCCCGGCCTCGGTCTATCGGGCCCGCATGGAACGATTGCGGGCCAGGGCCACCAACCGCTACTACGACCGGCTGATCGTGTACGCCGACCGCGAACACAGCGCCAATCTCTCCTACCTCACGGGTTTCGACCCGCGCTTCGAGGAGGCAATCCTCATTGTCGGGCCGGCCGACGAGCCAGCCATCCTCGTTGGCAACGAGTGTTACGCCATGGCCGGGGCGGCGCCCCTTCCGATGCGGCGCCACCTCTTTCAGGATTTCAGCCTTCCGAGCCAGCCGCGCGATGGTTCCCAACCACTGGCGGACATCCTGGCCGAAGAGGGCGTTCGGAAAGGGAGACGGGTGGGCGTGGTCGGATGGAAGGAGTACGCCAATCCCCAGACCATCGAAGCGCCCGCCTTCATCGTCGACGAACTTCGCCGCCTGACGGGCGAGACCGGTTCCGTCGAAAACGCGTCGGTCTTCATGACCGGGGCCAAGGACGGCCTGCGGGTGATCAACGAAGTCGAGCAACTAGCTGCATTCGAATACTCGGCGTGTCAGACGTCGCACGGGATCAAGCAACTCCTCTTCGGGTTGAAGGAGGGAATGACCGAACAGGAGGCCGTCCACCTGCTCGAATGGAGCGGGCAGCCTCTCTCCTGCCATCTCATGCTGACCAGCGGCCCGCGAGCGTCCCTCGGCCTCCTGAGCCCCGGCGATCGCCGAATCGAACGGGGCGACCAATTCACCGTGGCGTTTGGCATCTGGGGAGGGTTGAACTGCCGGGCCGGATTCGTCGTGGAAGACGGAAGCGAATTGCCGCCGGCGATCGGCGACTACGTCGAGAAGCTAGTCGGGCCCTACTTCGAAGCCGTGGCCGAGTGGTACGGCGCCCTCCGGATCGGACAAACCGGCGGGACGCTTCAGGCAATCATCGACCGTCACCTCGGTGACCCGTTCTTCGGCATCTTCCTCAACCCCGGTCACCAAATCCATCTCGACGAGTGGGTCAATTCACCAATAGCTCCGGGTTCGAACATCGAGTTGCGCTCGGGAATGGCTCTTCAAGTCGACATCATCCCTGCCACCGGGACCGAGTATTTCACCACCAACATCGAAGATGGCATCGCTCTCGCCGATGCGACCCTCCGCAAGTCATTCGCCGCCAAGTATCCGGGCGCCTGGCATCGAATCCAGGAGCGGCGTCGCTTCATGAGTGAGGAGCTTGGCATCGACCTCCATCCGGATGTCCTGCCGTTCTCCAACATTCCCGCTTACCTGCCGCCGTTTCTTCTACGTCCCGACAGGGCGATGACGATGATCGGCGCCTAGCCAGTCGGCCGGTACCTAGTCCGGAAGCGAGGTCGACGTGGTTGTGGTCGGGTTGACCGCCCGTTGGATGTAGTCATATCCGAAGACGACGACAAGGACCAGAACGATCAACACGATCAGTGTCAACGGCAGGCGGCGGCTGGCTTCGGCCCGAGCTCGCTGATAACCAGGGTCGAGGTGCATGTGT
>DATEEG010000281.1:0-4589 GCA_035281305.1 Acidimicrobiia bacterium
CATGACTCGAGCTTCGGGACTCTTCGGTCGCGCGGAAGCGACCACGTAGTCCCCGGCCAACCCTCGCAAGCCTGAACGCATCGATCCTGTCCCGAAGATCTCCGACGCCACGATTTCGAGGCGACCGGCCCGACGATTGGCGCGGGCCACGGCCCGTCCTTGCCTCCACTCGATTTGTCGATAGGCGACCTGTGGATGACGGCGAAACCGCCAGTCCAAATAGGCGATATCACGTATGGTTCTGATACCTAATGGAGCCCGATCAACCAGGTCGGCAACGTCGGTCAGGCTTCCGGCGGAGAAATCGGATACCCCCGAGGGCCCACCAGGCAGGCGCCTCGGCGGACGTAGAGGCCTTACATAAACGCGCGGCTTCCCGACGATTTTCCAGCCCATGGCAAGGTAACCCGGCCGACTCTTTTCGTTGGGCGTGTTGAAGATCAGATCTATACCTTCTTCCTCAGCACGACGGTTGGCTTCGATCGTGAGCGAGCGGAAGATCCCCTCCCTCAGATGGTCGGGATGCGTTGCTGTGTCGACTGCCCGAAGTGCCTTGAGTTCGCCTCCTGGGAATCGGAAACGCCATCTCAGGTAGGCCCTGATTCCGGCGATCTGTCCCTTCATCCTCGCGACTAGAAGCAAGGAGGGGCCAAATGGGTTCTCGAAGTGCTTCCAGTGCCAGAACTCCGGAGTCCGGGGGGAGGTTTCTCGCTCGCCGAGGGCAAGTTTCAAAACCTCCTGCACCTCGGCCATATCGTCTGGCAGATAGCGATCGATTACCGGATCAGGCACGGTTGGCGAGAACTTCCTCGTACACGCTCTCGATCCGGCGCACCATCCTTTCCAAGCCGTGCTCCTTTTCGGCGATCCTCTGGGCTCGCCAGCCCAACTCGTTGGCGAGGCGGCGATCTACAAGAAGCCGGCTCACGGCCATCGCCAACGCATCCGGCGATTGAGACGGAACCAACAGACCGCCCAGCCCGTCGGCGAGCATGTCCGGTACTCCTCCGACCGCGGTCGCCACAATCGGCCGACCCAGAGCCATCGCTTCCAGCACAGCCACCGGCATTCCCTCCACCTCGGCCGGATTGACAAACACGTCGGCTGCCGCCACGAACTTGAGGGCGTCTGCTCTCCGCCCCAAGAACCTAACCGTCGCTCCCACCCCCAGTTCGTGAGCACGCGTGGTCAACCGATCCAGATCGCCCGGCCATTTTTCTCCTCCGATCGAGACGATGACTATGTCAGGCACTTCAAGTTGGAGGATTTGAGCTGCCCGTAGAAGGTTCTCGTGTCCTTTACCGGGCCTCATGTTGGCGACCTGCACTATGAGGGGCGTACTTCGGTCAATACCGAGCTCAGCCCGGGCCTCATTTTCTGATCCGGGCTCTAGCTCGGAGTTGACTGCGTTTTCGATGACGGTAGGTTGCGGACCCCTGTAGCCGAACAATGACTCTGCCACCGCCGCTGAGACCGCGATCACCGCTCGATTGCGTCGGTAAGTGACCCGATTAGCCCAGCGAGTCACCGGATGGTACGAGCTGACCAGGTTGTGCTCGGTGTAGACGAGCCGCCGCCCGGCCGACATTCGACCCAGAATCCCCATGATCGGCAGGTGGGCATGGACCACGTCGGGCCGCAAGTCCCGGATCAATCGGCGTATTCCGCGAAAGGAGGGCAGCGACGATGGGGCCATCGCGCCGACGCAGTGCACTGGCACTTCTTCGCGTTCGAGCCTGGCCACCAGTTGGTCTTTCCACGGCAGCGCATAGGCGACGTGATATTCGAATCGATCACGATTCCAGTACCGGGCTCCCTCAGATATAAGTCGCTCGGCGCCGCCGATCCCGAGGCCCTTGACCATGACCAGCACCCGGGACCTTGGACGGCGATTCACACCCGCAAGGTCGTGTCGATCAGGGCGTTCAGACCTGATTCGAAGCTCGTTTCTGGCTCCCAACCCAAGACCCGCTTGATCGCGTCGGCCGACAATTGGCCACTAGGGATATCGCCAAAGCGAGCCTCGGCATAGACAAGCTCGGTGGGGAGCCGCCGTATCACCAACTCGGCGAGGTCCTTGATCGAGATCTGTTCGGGCGCGATAGTGTTGAAGGGCTGACCGTGCACGTCCGACTGACAGGCCAGCAAGAAGGCTTTGGCCAAGTCGGAGGCGTGGGTGAACTGGCGGCGCTGGGATCCGTCCCCCTGGATGGTGATGGGCTCGCCCCGCCGAGCTTGGTCGATGAAGAGCGAGAAGACCGAGTTCGGGCGAAGGCCGGTTCCGTAAGCCGTGCCGAGACGCAAGGCGACCACCGGAACACCCCGTAGATGATCGGCGGCCAGCAGTAGCCGCTCTCCGGCCAGCTTGGTGATGTTGTAGGGATGGTCGGGCGCCGTGGGATGCTTTTCGTCGATCGGTTCATATTGCGGCTGGCCGTAGACCTCCCAGGTGGAGGCGTACACGACCTTGCAGCCGTTGGCGACCGCAGCCTCGGCGACATTGGCCGAGCCCGTCACGTTAACCCTGGACGCCAAAGGAGGATCCTTTGCGGCCAGGTAGACATCTCCGATGGCAGCGACGTGACAAATCACGTCTTTGCCAACCGAAGCCTGACGGATCTGCGTGAAATCACAGATGTCCCCAACGACCGATCGGACACCTGTAGTCGCATCCGCATGGAGGTCGAATCCGGTTACTTCCAACCCCCCCTCGCCAAGGACGCGGGCGACATGTCGACCCAAGAAGCCATTTGCGCCCGTCACGAGAACCCGCATATCGGTTACCTCACCCTTCCGGGCCCGAGTTTTGTAACAGCAAATTTTTCTGGCGGCCACTTTGAGTGGCTGATAACCTCCCGCTGGGGCAGGTGATAGCTCCGGGCGGAGCGATGCAGGTCCACGGACCTTGGGCAACGGAATCTTCGGGGCTGACAACCTGGGAGGGGTGATGGGGATCACAACCCACGACCGGAAATGGCGGCTGCGTCTCATGCAGGGCGCCGCTCATCTTCGGGCTGACCTCTCTTTCGCGGTGATCGACTCCTTCCTGATCGTTCTTGCATACACAGCCGCCATGGCCCTGCGCTTCGTCGAGTCCTCGGCGGGAATCCCGCAGAGGTGGCTGCATGGATTCCTCACGATGCTGCCCGTCATCCTGGCAATACATCTGGTATGCAACATCGTCTTTGGCGCCTACGGGCATGTCTGGGAGCACGCCTCAGTTGCCGAGGCTTTGCGAATGGTTGGAGCGACTCTGACCGCCGGCGGGATCATCATCGGGATCGTGCTGGTGGGACGAGAACTGGTCGAGCAATGGGGACTCGTTCCGGTAGGGGTTGTAGCGATGGGATCGATGTTGACCGTGGCCGGAATGGGAGCCGTTCGCTTCCGCTCGCGGATGTTCTCCTTCAAACGCTCTGGTGGCGCTCCAGCACCGCAAAACACCTTGGTAGTGGGGACTGGCCGCATGGCCGCCGATGTAGCTCGTCACCTGTCGCCAGCGGGATCTACTCAAGTAGCGGGCTTTGTCAGCATTGATGGTCATCAAAAACGCCTGCTTGCGGGAAGACCGGTGTTGGGCACCCTCGAGGAAATCGATCACTTGGTGCGTGTCAATGACATCGACCAGATAGTGGTGGCCGGCACTCACAGTGACGAGACCATGCGAGAACTCGTCGA
Source organism: Acidimicrobiia bacterium (assembly GCA_035281305.1). Classification (GTDB taxonomy): domain Bacteria; phylum Actinomycetota; class Acidimicrobiia; order Spongiisociales; family ZC4RG35; genus DATEEG01. The sequence goes on from DATEEG010000281.1 coordinate 3,679, forward strand.
TCGTTGCCTCCACGTTGACGTTCGGCTCCGCATCGTGCCCGACATTGTCACCGCCCTCAACGGAAACGGAACCAGCCGGGATATCCGCGACCTCGAACTTCGCGATCTCCTGCCCCGCCCCCAGGTGGCCACCGATCTCGCCGGGGCCGCCGAGATTCTGGCCGATCGCAGGGTCCTCGTCACAGGCGCCGGCGGATCCATCGGCTCGGTCATAGTCCGCCAGGCGCTGGGTTTCGGGGCTGCTCAAGTTGTGGCCCTCGACCACGATGAGACCCACCTCTTCGACTCTGGCATCAGCTGGAGCCCTCACGAGGATCGAGTGGTCTTTCAACTCTGTGATATTCGCGACCGAGAGGCGCTGGAACGGATTTTCGTCACCCATCGCCCGGAGGTCGTCTTTCACGCCGCAGCTCATAAGCACGTGCCGATGCTCGAGCTGTCAGCCGACGAGGCGGTCAAGACCAACGTGCTCGGGACTCAGCACTTACTGGAGGCAGCCCGGTTTGTTGGCAGCGAGCGATTCATTCTGATCTCGACCGACAAGGCGGTACGGCCGACGAGTGTCATGGGAGCCTCGAAACGAGTGGCTGAAATGCTCGTCCAGGCCGAGGCGATCCGGACCCCGGCGTGCCGTTTTTCGTCAGTGCGCTTCGGCAACGTCCTCGGAAGTCGAGGCAGTGTGGTTCCCACCTTTTTGCGCCAGATCCAACGGGGAGGACCGGTGACAGTGACGGACCCGGAGATGGTCCGGTACTTCATGACAGTCGATGAAGCCGTCGAGTTGGTGCTCCAGGCCGCGGCGCTCACCGAAAACGGCGAGACGTTCGTGCTCGACATGGGCGAGCCGATCAAGATCATCGACCTGGCCCATCGACTGATCCGGCTGGCCGGACTGGTACCAGGCAGGCACA
>DATEEG010000282.1:0-2908 GCA_035281305.1 Acidimicrobiia bacterium
CTGTGGGTCTACGGCACGGATGGGCGGATCGGGCTGGTGACCGACGCCGGGGTCGGCGACCGGGTGGCCGACGACCTCATCCATTACAAGATCCGGGTAAAAGTCACGATCAATCGCCCCGTCCCGCTGACGACCGTGGTCGGAACCCTGCCGGAGGGAGCGGTTGCCGCTCCGATGGGAGACGTGGAACGAGGCTTCGTCGACGGTCCGGTGGACGCCCCGGTCATCTCGAGCCAGGAGTGGGAGGCGTTGCGGGTCGAAGCCCACGAGCCGGTGATGGACCGTGACGTCGACGAATCGGCGATCCCCCACGAGACCGGCCTGGTCGACGAGTCGGTGTCCTTCAAGAAGGGCTGCTACCTCGGCCAGGAGCTCGTGGCCCGGATGGACAGCCGCGGCGGCAAGGCCAACCACCTGTTGCGACGGGTAGTTCTCGAAGCCCCGGTCGAAGCTCCGGCCGAGGTGCGCTCGGGGCCGGAGGTAGTCGGCAAAGTCACGACGGCGGGCTTCTCGGTCGGCCGGTCCGCCCATATCGGTCTGGGACTGCTCCACCGCTCCATCGAACCAGGCACCCACGTCACCGTCGGACCCGTCGCCGGCGTGGTGGAGGACTAGAAAACCGCGAACCTAATGCTATGTCCGGCGGTTTCCGCCGGACATAGCCCGCGGTTTCGACAGGTGCGCCGTCGGCCGGCGAATCTGAATGCAATCTCCGGCGGAAACCGCACGGCATAGCATTAGGTTTCGAGATGAAGGAACTTCTTTGGTGGCAGCGCGGGGTCGTCTATCAGGTTTATCCGCGCAGCTTCCAGGACAGCAACGGGGACGGGGTGGGGGACCTCCCGGGAATCACCTCCCGCCTCGACTACCTGGCCGATCTCGGGGTGGACGCGATCTGGCTGTCCCCGCACTACCCCTCGCCTCAGGAGGACTTCGGTTATGACGTCGCCGACTACGTCGGCGTCGATCCGATCTATGGCAGCCTCGCCGATTTCGACGAACTTGTGGCGGAGGCGCACAAGCGCAATCTCAGGGTGATGGTCGACTTCGTTCCCAACCACAGCAGCTCGGCCCATCCGTGGTTTCTCGAGTCGTCCTCGTCGATCGACAGCCCCAAGCGGGACTGGTATGTCTGGCGCGACCCCAAGCCAGACGGATCGGCACCCAACAACTGGGTCTCGGTCTTCGGTGGCCCGGCCTGGCATAAGGACGACGAGTCCGGTCAGTACTACCTCCACTCTTTCCTCGCCTCGCAACCGGACCTCAACTGGCGCAACCCCGAAGTAGAGCGGGAGATGCTCGACGTTCTCCGCTTTTGGATGGATCGCGGGGTGGACGGCTTTCGGATTGACGTCGCCCAGAAGTGCATGAAGGATCCCCTTCTTCGGGACAACCCCCCGGCCGCGTCGATCGACCCGAACTCTTACAAGTTCAATCCCGAGTGGGCTGCCACCGATCATGTCTACGACCTGGCCGATCCCGACATCCACCTGCTCTTCCGCAAGTTTCGATCCGTTTTCGACGAGTACTCGGAGCGCTTCTCTGTTGCCGAGATCCACGAATGGGATTGGAGGCGCTGGGCGTCGTACTACGGCGACGGCCGCGGCCTCCACATGCCTTTCAACTTCGCACCGCTGACTGCGGGGGTCGACCCCGGCCGACTGCGTGAGATCATCGTCGAGATGGAGGCCGCCCTGCCACCGGGAGCCTGGCCCAACTGGGTGCTCGGCAACCACGACGAGCAGAGGATCGCCACCAGGCTCGGGTGGGAGCAATCGAAGGCGATGGCCGTGCTCCTGCTGACTCTGCGGGGAACCCCGACCATCTATTACGGCGATGAGATCGGCATGGTGGAGACCTATGTCCCGCCCCAGTTGCAGCAAGACCCCTACGGACGCCGGGTCCCGGGCCAGGGACGGGATGGGTGCCGCACTCCGATGCAGTGGTCGGCGGCGGCCCACGCAGGATTTTCTGCATCCGACACCGCGTCAACCTGGCTCCCGGTTCATCCCGATCATGCGGCGCGAAACGTCGAGGCCGAATCGAGCGACCCCGAGTCACATCTCGCTCTCTACCGCCGACTGCTGCGGTTGCGGCGCGCCAATGCCGCCCTCCACGGCGGTTCCGTCGAGGTTCTCTCCTCTGACAGGCGGGTCCTCTCTTACCGAAGGTCCCATCCGGAGGCCGACTCCTTCGTCGTCGCGGCCAACCTCTCTGACACGCCCGCCCGCCACGAGGTGGATGGGGAGGTCATGGCCGGTACCGACCACACGAGAACAGGTACAGCGTTCGACGGCCACCTGAGCCCATGGGAAGCCGTCGTGGTGAAGCTTCCAGGCGAGCCCCAAACCACGAACCGGTGAGTCCGTCATCAGGCGGACCTACCATTCCGCTCATGCTCGACAGGATCCTCGAGGCCACCCGCGAACGGGTCGCTGACCTCCGGACCCGCCGCGCTGCGGTCATGGAGAAAGCCGAAGCCGCTGCTTCGCCGCCGTCGTTCGAAGAAGCGCTGTCCCGCCCCGGCTTGGCGGTTATCGCCGAGATCAAGCGGCGCTCGCCTTCCAAGGGAGACCTGGCCATCGACCTCGACGCTGTCGAACAGGCGCGCCGTTATGCCGCCGGCGGCGCCGCCGCCCTCTCGGTCCTCACCGAGCCCGTGTTCTTCGCCGGGCACCCCGAGGATCTGGTCGCGGCCCGCGCCACCACCGGCCTCCCGATCCTCCGCAAGGACTTCGTCATCGAATCCCTCCAGATCTGGGAGGCGCGGGCGATGGGCGCCTCGGCCGTGTTGCTGATTGCAGCTGCTCTCACCCCTAACGAGCTGGCAGCCCTCTTGGACGACGCCGGTCGGGCCGGCCTGGGCGCCCTGGTGGAAGTGCACACCATTGACGAAGCCAAGCTCTCG
>DATEEG010000283.1:0-12722 GCA_035281305.1 Acidimicrobiia bacterium
ACGTGCTCCTCGACGCCCCCGGGAGTCTCCACAACGACCGGGGCGCCGGCCTCCTCGATGACTGTGGCCAGCAGATCGAGAGGGATCTGGCCGTGACCGAGATTGGCATGCCGATCTCTTCGCGAATCGAAGATGTCCCGCGAGTCGTTGCAGTGGATCAGGTCGATCCTTCCGGTCGCCGCCAGGATCCTCCCCACCAGCTCATCCCCCGGCTCGCCCCCGGCCCAGGCGTGACAGGTGTCGAGGACGAAGCCAGGCCCCAGGTCGCCGATTTCGGACCACAGTGCCGCAATCGACTCGACCCGACGCACCACCGCGTTGTCGCCGCCGGCGGTGTTCTCGATCAACACCGGAACATCGGTGTCGAGCTCTTGCAGGGCCTTGCGCCAGCGAGGGTACGTGTCGGAGAGCTGGCCTTCCCCGGTCAGGTGCCCACCGTGCACAACGACGGCCGCGGCGCCGATCGCCGAGGCGGCGTCCCAAGTCTCCTGGAGAATGCGGCGCGAGGGGATGCGGATCCGGGATGCCTCGGCCACCACATTGATCAGGTAGGGAGCATGCACATAGATCGGAACCGGCGAAGCCAGCAGTTCAGCGGCGTCGAGCCGGGGCGCCGGCTGATGCCACGACTGCGGGTCGGAGAGGAAGATCTGAACCAGATCTGCTCCTCGGGCCCGGGCTTCGGCGATCGGGGATGTCGGGTTTACATGGGCCCCGACCGCCAGAGCCCCCGTCACGTGATCACCCCGGTATCGGTCGCTCCGGCTCCTGGTGGTGACGAGCCGAACAGAGCCTCCCTGGCCATACGCTCGGCCGAAGGCTCGGCCACCGGCGGGTCGGGAAGTCGGGCAGAGTTGACGGCGATCTCGGCCGCGGCCTCGGCCACGAAGCGCGGAGTCCGCTCCCAGTCGGCTGCCATCACGGCCAGTGTGTCCGGCTCGATCCAGCGGGCTCCCCAAGGGTTGGCGGGCAATTGCGCAGGGTTGGCCACCCGCACCCACATCACCGGAATCACCGACCCGTCATCGTCGAGGTCCTCGGCCCCGATGTCGTCGACCTCCGACCATGGAATCGTCACCAACCGGGACAGTGGATGTCCGAGGTGCAGATGGAGCCCGACGGCATCGGCCGCTACGGCGGGTCTTGGCACCAGTAGCTCGCGCAAGCCAAATCCGATGAATATGAGACCAAGGATCAGAAGGACTACCGCCCAGATCACATCTCGGGGTTCGATGGGAGGGGGGTCGCCGGTGAACACGAGCGAACCGATCGCCCCGAAGATCCGGCGCCGAAGCAGGACGTCGACCCCGACTACGACCATGGGTACCCCGGCGAGGGCTACCAGCCACATACGCAGGCCGGATCGGTTGACCTTCATCTCGTCGTCCATCACTCAACTCCCAGATCCGCCGGGCGCAGCAACGCCACAAATGGTATGCCTCGCCGGCCGATACACCTGCCGGCCGCACCACCACTGCGATCGACGACGCTGATCGCCTGAAGCACGTCGATCCCTGCCTCGGTCAAGACGTCGATGGCTTCCAACATGGCAGATCCGGTCGTCACCGTATCCTCGACCACCGCCACGGCATCGCCCGGATTTACCGGGCCGACCAGTCGTCCGCCGGCTCCGTGGTCCTTCGCCCGGGCGCGAATCGAAAAAGCCCGCAGCGAGCGATCGCCTTCGGTGGCCATCAACGCTGCCGCCAATGCGACCGGGTCGGCGCCCATCGTCATTCCCCCGACCGCCACCACTGACTTGTCCAGGACCCTGAGGATGGCCCGCCCGACCAACCGTGCCCCCTCGCCCGAGTAGGTCGTCTGACGAGCGTCGAGATACCAATCCGACGTGGCCCCGGACCTCAACACAAATGGCCCGTCGGTTCTGAGGGCGTTCTTCCGAAGATGGGCGATGAGGGCTTCCAAGTAGGGTTCACAGTCGCTTGGGAGGGCTAAACCATTTCGGCCCGTTTGCCGATAAACGCACGAAGTTCACGAGGGTTCCTTCTCCCCCCGTGGTCTGTCCCGACAGTAGTGGCCGCCCGTAACCCGGGCGGCCACTGCGCTTTTTGCCCCTTCCAACGGCACTAGCGTCGAAGCATGGAACTGATCCTGGTTCGTCACGGTTTGCCTGATTGGGCGCCCGACACTTTTGCTCGCAACGACCCGCACCTTTCCGAACTCGGGAACCGCCAGGCCTCCCGCGTGGCGGCCGTGGCCGAGCGATGGGGACCGATCGACGAGATCTGGATGTCACCGATGCACCGTGCCCTCGAGACCGCTGCCCCTATCGCCGAGAGCACCGGCCTGGCACCTGTGGTTCACGCCTGGGCCCATGAGATTCGCAACCCGGACCAATGGGAAGGCAGCCCCATCGACGAGATCAAGAACGCCTGGATCGATGCCAACCTCCGCCCGATCTCCGACCTGTGGGACGGGATGCCCGGTGGCGAGACGTTCCGGGACTTCCACCAGCGGGTTGTCACCGGTCTGGAAGCTGCATTGGCCCAACTCGGAATAACCCGTCTCGACGACGGTCACCCCCATCTCTGGAATGTCGCAGACAACGAGAAGAGGCCAGATGACAAGAGAGTGGTGCTGGTCGCCCACGGCGGCACCAACGCGGTCGTGATCGGGCATTTGCTGGGGGCGGAGCCAACTCCCTGGGAGTGGGACCGATTCGAGTCACCCCACACCGGGGTAGCCCGCCTCTCGACCCTCTCGATCGCCCATGGACGCGCGTTCTCGCTGAGGGTCTTCGGCGACGTATCGCACCTGGATCCAGAAATGGTGACCAAGTAGACGGAAGACGGAAGACGGAAGACGGAAGACGGAAGACGGAAGACGGAAGACGGAAGACGTTCTGGCTACCGACTTCCGCCTTCCGACTTCCGACTCTGGACTTACTTTCCGAATCGGCGCTGCCTTCGCGTGAAGTCTCGCAATGCCCGCAGGAAGTCGACCCGCCGGAAGGCCGGCCAGTAGACGTCGACGAAGACGAACTCGGCATAGGCCGACTGCCAGAGCAGGAAACCCGACAGGCGCGACTCACCGCTGGTTCTGATCAGGAGATCGGGATCGGGTAGGTCGGCCGAATACATATGCCGGGCCAGGGCCTCGGCGTCGATGTGGCCGGCCATTTCACTGGCGGTGATCCCTTCCGAAGCCAGGCGGGTGACCAGGTCTTTGGCGGCGTCGACGATCTCCTGACGGCCGCCGTAGCCCATGGCGATGTTGAGATGACGGGTTCCCTCCGGACAGGCGGCTTCGGCGGCTTTGGCTGCTTCGACCACTTCGCCAGGGAGTAGGTCGAGGCTGCCGATGAACCGGATCCGCAGGTTCTGGGCGGCAGCGTGCTCGGGGAGACGCTCGAACAGTTCGATCAACACTTCAAAATAAGGGGCGAGTTCGGTTGCGGGCCGGGTCAGGTTCTCGCGGGAGAGGACCCAGGCGGTGATGACTGGGATGCCAAGTTCCGCCGTCCACTCGAGAAAGTCTTCGAAGCGGGCCATCCCGGCGCGATAGCTCTCGGCGTAAGAACCGAGGCCGGACTCGCGGGCGTAGCGGCGGTGCCCGTCCAGGACGATTCCGATGTGGTGGGGGAACCGATCGGCGTCAAGGCCGTGCAACAGGCGTCGCTCGTACAGGGAGTAGAGGAGGTGGGAAGGACCCTTCATCCGCTTGGCCATCCTACTTATCGACCCTCACGAGGTCCTTGGGCACCTCGACCCAGCAAGCCCGAAGGAATTCACCGAGGGACTTCGCTTGAGGATCAGTCCTCGTCGACGACGACACCCCCTCCCCGAGCAATCCGTGAAGGACGAAGTTGACGGCGAGGAGGTTGGGAAGTTCGTAACGATCGATCACAAGTGCAGCGGCCTCCGGCATCAGTATGCGGATCCGCTCGACGGTCAGGTAGTCGGCGAGCCAGCGGTATTCCCCCGGGTTGCGAACCCAGAACCCGACGTTGGCATTCCCCCCTTTGTCGCCCGACCGCGCTCCCGCAATGCTGCCAAGCGGAACCGTCGTGAGAGGCGCATCCTGCGTGCTGCGTTCTTGAAGAGTGAGGTGAGGGGACGGTTCTGGAGCTTCCGTCTTCCGCCTACCGTCTTCTGTCTGGGGGGCTACCGAGCTGACAACCCACTCTTTTGCGTCCATGACCACCCGCATCGGAACTAGAGAGGCGGGGACGGTCGTGGGCCAATAGACGGCGTAGGCAGTGGCTTCGCCCGGTGGAGTCGTCAGGAAGAAGCCCGGATAGCTGGATAGGGCTAGTTCCACCGCTGCACTCGAGAAACGCCGGCCCACCCTGTCGGGATCCGGGTCCTTGACAGAGATGCGCAAGTAGGCGAGGGCATCGTCGTTGGTCCGGGGGTTCTCCGTTTCGGCTCCGATGAGGTCCACGTCGACCGCGGCGAACTGAGCGGGAGGTCCCGCCGCCTCCCACAACGCTTGCACCAGAGCCTCAGCCTTCTTGGCCACGTTGGGGGCAGCAATGCCGAACGTCATGGAATTCTTGTGTCCGCCCAGGTAGTTCATCGCCACCTTGAGATCCGGTGGCGGTGGTTCCCCCCGGACCCCGGTCACCTGCACACGATCGGGCCCGACCTCCGTGAGCGTGATCGATTCGAACAGCGAGGTGACATCGGGATTCAAATAGTGCGGCGAGCCGATCTCGTACAGGAGTTGGGCCGTGACGGTCCCGACCGATACGAGTCCACCGGTGCCGGGATGTTTGGTGATCACGCAGGACCCGTCGGAGTGGATCTCGGCGATCGGAAACCCAACTCGCTCCAGTCCCGGCACATCTTCGAAGAAGGAGTAGTTGCCACCGGTGCACTGGGCTCCGCATTCGATGATGTGGCCGGCCACAACGGCTCCCGCCAGAGAATCCCAGTCGTCACGCCGCCATCCGAAGTTCCACGCCGCCGGACCAACGACGAGGGCCGCATCGGTGACCCGTCCGGTGATGATGACATCCGCTCCGGCCGCAAGGGCCTCGCTGATCCCCCATCCCCCCAGGTAGGCGTTGGCGGTGAGCGGAGTCACACCGGACCCGGTCAGGGGCATCCCAGTGTCCATGTTGACGAAACGATGGCCTTGACCCTCGAGTCCTTCGAGCCGCGCAAGGAGGTCGTCCCCCTCGATGTACGCGATGCGCGGGGAGATCCCCAGGTCAGCCGCGAGCTTGGCCAAGCGTTCGGCGAGGCCCGCTGGATTGATGCCGCCGGCGTTGGAAACGATCTTGATGCCACGGTCGAGACAGGTCCCGAGGACCTGCTCCATCTGGGTGACGAACGTGCTCGCGTAGCCCTTTTCCGGGTCCCGTTGCTTGCTTCGCCAGAGGATCGACATCGTCAGCTCGGCCAGGTAGTCACCAGTGAGGACATCGATCGGCCCCCCCTCCACCATCTCCCTGGCGGCCAGAAGCCGGTCCCCGTAGAAGCCGGAGCAATTGGCGATCCGAAGCACGTCGTTCATCACCGTCGAGGTTACGGACGTGTGATCGGATACCAAGGCATCGACCTGGTGGATCAGCTCGGGCTCAGTCTGTGAGTGTTGGGAGGGAGCCAGAACCAGCCAAGGTGCGCCAGGTCACGCTGATTCGACCCGACCCGAAAATCAGGTGCGCCGATAACCTTGCGGGATGGATCGCTACCGACTGGGCCGCATGCACAACCCGCTGCGCGGCCTTTTGCACGGTGTCGCCGCAGGTGCGGCAGCAGTCGGTGTGGTGATCCTGGCGATCAGGGCGATGGACGGTCGCCATCTGCTCGCGGGGTTGGTGTTCGGACTTTCGTTGCTGGCAATGTTCGTCGTGTCGTCGCTGTACCACTCGGTCGGATGGCAGGAACGGCGCAAGGCTTTCATGCAACGGCTCGACCACTCGATGATCTTTATCGTGGTGGCGGCAACATTCACACCGTTCGGAATAGTGGTTCTGGACGGATGGTTGCGAGTGGTTCTGCTCAGTGTCGTGTGGACGGGAGCGATCGTCGGTATCGCTCTGAAGTTCGCTCTTCCGCGTGTCAAGACCAGCCTCTCGGTAGCGATCCAGCACACGATGGGTTGGGTTTCGCTGGCCGCCATGCCGCTGATCTGGCAAAGAGTCGGACCTGGCGCGGTGCTGCTCGTTATCGCTGGCGGAATTTGCTACTCGGTGGGGACGGTGATCTTTGCCACCAAGAGACCCCGACTGTTCCCCCGGGTCTTCTCCTACCACGAGCTATTCCATGTGCTGGTGGTGGCAGGAAGCACTCTTCACTTCCTGGCAATCCTCTGGTACGTGATGCCGTACAGCGTTTAGAGGTCTTCCGACGGCCCACGGCCCCCGCGTTCGCTATCCGCTATCCGCTATCCGCTATCCGCTATCCGCGATGACTCGAGGGGAGTCTCGCCTCCCCTTGGACCCGTCGAAGGGGCAGGGTCCCCTGTCTGGCGGATAGCGGATCGCGGATAGCGGATCGCGGATCGCTGCTATCGCTCCTTCAGACTCTCATCAGCCACGACTCTTCCTTCGCCAGGGCCTCGATGTCGTCGATGTCGGTGGGGACGAGGCGGCTCAAGTTCTCGTGACCGTCTTCAGTGATGAGAATGTCGTCTTCGATCCTGATCCCGATTCCCCGGAATTCCTCCGGGATCGGATGCCGTAGCTTCTCAGCCGCTTCCTTCAACTTGTCGAGTTCCTTGCGAGCACCCGGACCTTCCACGAGAGTCCTCTCAAGCCACGCATCCAGGTCGTATTCGAGGCGCGGGAATTCGACCTCCTCGCGCCGATCGATGTAGACCCCGGGTTCGACGGTAAAAGCCATCGATGATTCGAGCACTCGCGGCATTCCCTCCACCCGGTAGGTACCGGCGTCGTGGACGTCTAGGCCGAGCCAATGGCTGGTGCCGTGCATGAAGAACTCGCGGTAATGATTCATGGCGATCGAGTCGTCGACACCGAGCGGCAGCAGTCCGAGATCAACCAGTCCTTCTGTGATGATCCTTATCGACGTCTCATGAGGAGTTCGAATTGTTGCCCCGGGCCGAGCCGCGGCAATCGAAGCGCGCTGGGCCGCCAGGACGATCTCGTAGATCGCTCGCTGCGGGGGGGTGAAACGCCCGTTCGCCGGGAAGGTGCGAGTGATGTCCGATGAGAAGTAGTCGATCTCACAAGCGGCGTCGATGAGAACCAGATCTCCATCTTCGATCTCACGATCGTTCTCCACGTAATGAAGGATGCAGGCGTTGACGCCCGAGGCCACGATCGACGGATAGCCGTTGCGACGTGACCCCCCCTCCCTCCACACGTATTCCATCGCCGCCTGCACCTGATATTCGTATAGCCCGGGACGGGCGAAGCGAATTGCCTCGCGATGGCCCTCCGCCGACAACTCACAGGCGGCTCGCAGGCTTTCGATCTCCGAGGCAGACTTCCGCAGTCGAAGGTCGGCCAGAAGCGGCGCCAGATCGGAAATCACCCACGGCATCGCCTTGCCGGTCCGGGCGTGGTAGTTGCGGGCCTTTCCCACCAGTCCCACCACCCGGGCGTCCAAGGCGCCATTACCGATGCGATAGTGGATGGTCTCCCGCCCGAGCAGCAATCCGCCGAGGACCGAGTCGATCTGAACGACGTCGTACGCCTTGTCGGCCTGGAACCGTTCCCTGGCTCCATCGACACCGGCCCGATAGCCGTTCCAGATTTCCTGGTCCCGATCGCGCGGTCGCACGAAGAGGTGGTAGTCGCCTTCGGGATGACCGGGGACGAGCACGGCCACTGCCTCTGGTTCGTGGAAACCGGTGAGGTAGAAGAAGTCCGAGTCCTGACGAAACTCATGAGTGACGTCGTCGTTGCGAATCGTCTCGACGGCAGCGGGGACGATGGCGATGCCATTGGGGCCGATGCGCGACGCCATGGCAAGACGATGATTTTGAAACCGATCGGGCATCCCGCGACAGTAGCGCCGGGTCTTTATCTAATCCCCGAGGAGCAAGGCCAGGTCGACGGTCAGAGGAAAATGGTCGGAGCCCATCGCCGGACCCAGCCTCCGATCGACGACGGCCAGGTCGTCGGAGAACAGCAGGTGATCGATCGGAACTCGAACGAGTGGGTTGCCGTCGGCGGGATAGGACAGGTCGAGTCCGAAGCCGCGGGCCGAGTTGGACAGGTCGGTCGAGGCCACCAGGCGCCGGAACGGAAACGACCACGGGGTCGCATTGAAGTCACCGACGACGATCGTCGGCCCGTCCTGGCCCGCCGCCCATTCGGCGGCGAACAGGAGTTGGCGATCGTTCTGGCGGGCCCGGAACTCGCTGGAAGGGGAGAGCGGGTGAATCGCGAGCACCGCCACCCCATCGGGTAAGAGGATCTCGATAGCCCGGGGATCGGTCAGTGCGAAGCCGAAGGACTCGACCGCCGCTCCGCCGTGCACCAGAACCATGCTTCCAAACAGGTCTCCCCGCCCGCGGGCCTCGGTGACCTCATAGGCCCAATCATCGAAAGTGGCGGCGGCCTCCTCGATGGCGTCTTCCCAGCGCCTCGTTACTTCGTGCAACACCACCACGTCGGCGCTGCTCGCCCTTATGAAGTCCACGACCTCGGCGTATCGTCGGTTGGACCCGAGTACGTTGAACGAGAGAACCCGCAGCTCACCGGTTTCGGGGCGACTCGGGCCGATGTAGAGAGGCATCACCAGAGCAAGGTTGACAGCCGCCAGGACGCCGATCACCACCGCCGTCCTTCTCCATCGGGCGAAGGCCGCCACCAGGGCACAGAACGCCAATGCGACAGCGAGTTGGTGACGGAAGCCGGCCAACAGGTCCAAGACCCACCAGCTTCCACCAAAGAAGCCCGCCACGGTGACGACGCCCAGGCAATAACCGACAAATGAGACGATCAACACGAAACGGAAGGCTCCCAGCTAGTCATTCCTACAACAAAACGTCCCCTGTCTGAGACGTTCGAGCAGTCAGATGGTTGATAGACGGGAACTAGAGGCCCCAGATCAGCCGGGCTATCCAATATCCGATCAGTCCGGCGCCGACCACCCCGAGAATCGATCGCTTGAACAGATAAGCTCCCGCCACTCCACCGAATCCGGCCGCGAGAGCAGGTCCGAAGTCGAGAGTACCTTCGGGAGCGACGAACCCATTGACGGCCAGAGCGACGAACAACGCGGTCGGGAACACGTCCAAGAACCGACTTTCCTTGACCTCCGGCCGCGGTCGCAGCATGAAAGAGAGACGCGATCCAAAGGTGATCACGGCGGCGATGAAGATCAAGGTCAAGTGGCTCACCTGATGCGGCTCCCAATGAGGGCGGCAACCACCGCCGCCGCGGTGACCCTCCACTCCGAGGGAAGGACCAGGACCGCGGCCACGGCGGTCAAGACAGCCAGGCCGGCGGTCATCCATTGTCGCCGGTTGCGGAGCAAGGGCGCCGCCAGCCCCAGAAACACGAGTGGAAATATGACCTCGATCCCCAGGAGCGACGTGTCGACATCAGCACCCAGGAAAGCTCCGACCGCGGTCGACAGCAGCCAAGTGATGTAAAGGACCAGATCAGCAGCGGACTTGAAGGAGACCAGGTCCACGGACGGGTCGCGGGCGGCGTTGACGGTAAGGCCAAATGTCTCGTCGACCAGGACCCAGGCCAACTGGACCCGACGGTGGATCGGCGCATTTCCGATCAAGCCGGAGAGGGCAGCCGACATGGGGAGATGACGGAGGGCAAGGCCGGTGGTGGCGAGGAGGACAGGGGCGGCGCCGCTGGCCAGGAGGCCGGCCATCGCGACTTGGGCAGAACCCGACAGGACGATAAGCGAACTCAACATCGTCAGCCAGGGGCTCAGGCCGGCCTGGACGGCCAGGGCCCCGAACACCGCCCCGAAGACCGCTAACGGCGGAAGCAGCGGAACGGTGTCACGGAGACCCCTTCGGAAGGAAGGAGACATGATGATCAACGACTCTGGTCTACTTGATCGTCAGTTGCGCTTCCCTTTGGTCAGAAGCAGCCGCAGCGTTGGCGGCGACCGCGTACCAGAAAATGAATCTCATGGCCGTCACCTCCTTTCTCATGCTCGGCCTGATCAATTGGCTTGAGGCCTGTTGACCGTAAGGTGCTATTGCGCTATAACTACTTACATGGTACCGAGTTTGGTGTAAGGCGTCAAGTGCAATTCTCTCATTACAAGAACATGCCGCTCCAGCTGGCCGTGAGCCTGGTCAACAGTCTCGATGTCGTCGACGACCTTGACACCCTGGATGTCAAAACTGTCGCAGGGATGCTTGACAGGGCAGAGATCGACAATCCTCCCGAAGCCACGGAGGCGGACCTCAATGCTGTACGGGCTCTGCGAGCCCGGGTCCGCCAGGTCTTCGAGTCGACCTCCCTCGAGGAGGCGGCGGAAAGCGTCAACAGGATCCTTCAGCATGCCCAGGCAGTTCCGTTTGTCGGAATCCACGGGATGGGGCCTCATCTCCATGTGGCACCGCGCAAGGCCGACCCGGCCGGGTGGCTCGGGGCTGAAATCGGGATGGGCCTGGCCGAACTCGTCTGTCACTACGGCACCGACCGCTTTGGCGTTTGTTCGGCCGACGACTGCCGCGACGTCTTCATCGACACGAGCCGCAATCACTCTCGCAAACATTGCTCGGATCGCTGCACCAACCGCGAGGGAGTCCGGTCATTCCGCAAACGAGCCTCCGAAACAAGCGGTGCGTGATGCGTGGTGCATTGTGGGTCGAGGACCAACTGCTCCATTGCCCGTCACCAATAGCACCGAAGGAGGACTGACGCCTCTCTGGCGCCACAGCTTCACCGGTGAAGCTCAAGCGCCGACGAAGTGAAAACCCCCTTAGACCTGCGAACGCCCCTTACCTCGAACCTCAGACCTGATCTTCTCGATCTGATTCAGCACCGAGTCGGGCGTCCCCGAGCCAGGTGTCCGGCGCCGTGCCAACGAGGTGGCCGGATCGAGGAGATCCAGGTCGCCAGGGTCGAAACCCGGGTCGGCTGCGTCCAGGTCGGCTTGAGTGGCCTGGGAAGGCGACCGCCCGGTCCCCACCAGCGAGGCAACGAGTTTGCCCACGGCCCGGTGGGCTTGTCGAAACGGCATCCCGCGCTTGACCAGGGCCTCGGCGAGGTCCAGAGTCGCCGTCCAGGGCCCCGGGGGTGGTGGATGGAACTCGGCTCCGGCCAGCATCCCCCCCAGGGCCTCGAGAGTCCCCGCCAACGCGTCGTCGGCGCGGAAGAGGGGAGGTTTGTCCTCCTGGAGGTCGCGGTTGTAGGCCAGAGGGAGGCCCTTCTGGAGGACCAGCAGCGTGGTCAGGTCACCGATCGCTGCTGCCGCCTTACCCCGCGCCAACTCGGCGATGTCGGGGTTCTTCTTGTGCGGCAGGGCCGAGGATCCCGTGGTGTGCGAGTCCGGGTAGGTCACCCAACCGAACTCGCTGCTCGCCCAGAGAATCATCTCCTCGGACAGCCGCGACAGATGGACCATGGCCTGGGTCACATCGAAAACGAACTCGGCCACCAGGTCGCGCGACCCCACTGCATCCAGCGAGTTTTCGAACGCCGCCCCAAAACCGAGGCCTGTAGCGGTCGTTTGAGGATCGAGCGGCAGGCTGGAACCGGCCGAGGCCCCGGCTCCCAGGGGTGAGCTGAGCCGTCCGGCGAGATCGATCAAGCGATCCCGATCTCGCAGGACCATCCAGGCGTAGGCCAGAAGGTGATGTCCGAGTGACGTGACCTGGGCTTGCTGTAGATGGGTAAAGCTCGGGATCAGAGTCCCGACCTGTCGCTCGGCAACATCGGCCAGCAGCATGGCGAACCGTCCGAGTTCGTCGCCGCGCGCCCGGGCAGATCGACGCAGATACAACCGAAGGTCGAGGGCCATCTGGTCGTTTCGGGACCGGCCGGTGTGGAGTTTCTCACCGACCTCCCCCACTAGTTCCACCAGACGGCGTTCAACTGCGGAATGGACGTCCTCGTCGGTGTCGAGGAAAGTGAAAGACCCGGTCTGAGCCTCCGCGAGAACTCGAGCGAGCCCTCCGGCGATCGCGGAGTGATCGCCCTCGTCGAGCAACCCGACCTGCCTCAGCATCGCGACGTGAGCGATGGAGCCTTCCACATCGATGTCGAGGAGACGCCTGTCCGCATGGTCGACCGTGTATCGCCACATCTCCTCGGCCGGCCGCTCTCGAAACCTTCCTCCCCAAAGATTCGGCGAAGGGCCGCGCGGACCCTGGTCCCCGGGCGAGCCGGCGGTCACTCGCCCTCCCCGAGCCGTTCCTCTCCAATTCGACGGAGGCGGAGAGCGTTGAGGCGGATGAACCCGGCCGCATCGGCCTGGTCATAGACCTCGTCCTGCTCGAAGGTCACGGTGGCCTGGTCGTAAAGGTCGTGCTTCTCCGATCGGCGGCCTTCGATGGCCACCGACCCCTTGTAGAGCCGCAACCGGGCCTCCCCGTTGACCCTCTTTTGCACGTCATCCATGAACGCCTGCAAGGCCCGGCGCTCGGGAGCAAACCAGAAGCCGTTGTAGACCATCTCGGCGTAACGGGGAACCAGCTCGTCACGCAGATGTGCTACCTCGCGGTCGAGAGTGATCGATTCGACCGCACGGTGGGCGTGGTGGAGCAGCGTGCCTCCCGGCGTCTCGTAAACCCCTCTCGATTTCATCCCGACAAAACGGTTTTCGACGATGTCGACCCTGCCCACGCCGTGTCTTCCCCCG
>DATEEG010000284.1:0-4511 GCA_035281305.1 Acidimicrobiia bacterium
TGGCGGCAAGCGGTGGTGGCTTCGCTGGCAATGCTCTATCCGGGTCTGGTAGGGCTTTGGGACGTCACCATGGAGACGCTCTCGCTGATGGGCATCGCCGTTGTCATCTCGCTTACGATCGGAATTCCACTTGGGGTGTGGTCGGCGATGTCACCCCGGGTGGAACGCTTCCTCCGTCCGGTCCTCGACGCCATGCAGACCGTGCCGGCGCCCGTGTACTTCATTCCGATCGTGCTGTTCTTCGGAATCCGCCAGGTGCCGGCGACGATCGCCACCGTCATCTATGCCCTGCCTCCGGCAGTACGCCTGACCACGCTCGGGATTCAGAACGTCTCGGCCCAGTCGGTCGAGGCCTCGGCGATGTTCGGTTCGACCCGGCGCCAGACCCTTTTCAAGGTGCAGCTGCCGATGGCAATGCCCACGATCATGACCGGCGTCAACCAGACGATCATGATGGCGCTCGGCATCGTCGTGCTGGCGACCCTCCTCGGTGCCGGCGGCCTCGGCCAGGAGGTTCTCGAGGCTCTCAACCAACGCCGCACCGGTCGCGGCCTCGCCGCCGGCCTGGCGATCGTGGCGGTGGCGATGGTGCTCGACCGGATCGGCCGCTCATTGGCCTTCGCCGATCGGACCAAACCGACTCCCAAGCGCAACGTGATCGTCGGCCTCGCGGTCGTTGCCGGCCTGGTCGTCCTGGGCCGTCTCCTCGACTGGGTTTCGTTCCCGACGGTGTGGGACGTGAAGGCTTTCGATCCGGTCGATCAGTTTGTCCTCTGGGCCCGGGACAACCTCTCGTTCATCACCCGTCCGGTCAACGACTTCATCGTTGCGGGCTTGCTGATTCCCGTCAGGGACTTCCTGATCGAAACGGTGGCGTGGCCCGTGCTGATCTTCGTAACTGCCTACGTGTGCTGGCGGGTCAAGGGCGTAGGTCTCGCGATCTTTGCGGCAATCGCCCTCGCTCTGGTGGGGTTGACGGGCATGTGGGAATTGTCGCTCCAGACCCTCACCCAGGTGGTGGCGGGAGTGATCATCTCCGTCGCCATCGCGGTCCCGGTCGGGATCTGGGCCGGGCGCAACCGCCGGGTCGAGGCTGCTCTGGGCCCCGTTCTCGACGCGCTGCAGACCATTCCGTCATTCGTGTTCATCATCCCGGTGGTGATGCTGTTCACCGTGGGCCAGGTTCCGGGCATCATCGCCTCGGTGCTGTACGCCATCGTGCCCGGCATCCGCATCACCGCTCTCGGAATCCGCCAGGTGCCGCAGGAGTCGATCGAAGCCAGCCAGACCTTCGGCGCGACCAAGCGCCAGACCATGTTCGGGGTCAGGATTCCCCTGGCCGCCCCCACCATCATGGCGGCTGTCAACCAGGTGATCATGATGGTCCTGGCGATGGTGATCATTGCCGGCCTGGTCGGCGGGGGCGCGCTCGGGTTCGAGACGGTGCGGGCCGTTACCCGGGGCGAGACCGGTCTCGGTTTCGAAGTGGGCCTGGCGATCGTGGTCATGGCGATCATCCTGGACCGCCTCACCC
The DNA here is from genome assembly GCA_035281305.1 of Acidimicrobiia bacterium. Taxonomy (GTDB): domain Bacteria; phylum Actinomycetota; class Acidimicrobiia; order Spongiisociales; family ZC4RG35; genus DATEEG01. The sequence goes on from DATEEG010000284.1 coordinate 1,535, forward strand.
AGGCCTGGGCCGCAAGGCTGCAACCCCCCTCCGGCCATTGAGGAAAACCGCGAACCTAATGCTATGAGCCGCGGTTTCCGCCGGAAATAGCCTTCGGATTGAACGGAATCGCGCCTAGTACCGTTCCGGGACCATGAGATTGCCGGAACAGAAGCTTTACATCGATGGGGGTTACGTCGACGCCACCTCAGGCGAGACGTTCGAGACGATCAACCCGGCCACCGGACAGGTAATAACCACCGTGCAGCATGCCGGCCCCGCTGACGTCGACCGGGCCGTCCGCTCGGCCCGGGCCGGCTTCGAGATCTGGCGGGAGTTGAACGGCACCGAGCGCAGTCGCATCCTCCGCCGAGCCGCGGCGCTGCTCCGTGACCGCAACGAGGAGCTCGCCCGCCTCGAGGTCCTCGACACGGGCAAGCCCTTCCAGGAGGCGGTCGCCGTCGACATCCTCTCGGGAGCCGACGCCCTCGACTACTTCGCCGGTCTCGCCCCCGGTATCCACGGCGACACTTTCGACCTCGGCAAGTCCTGGGGATACACGCGTCGCGAACCGCTCGGGGTCTGCGTCGGCATCGGTGCCTGGAACTACCCGATCCAGATCGCCTGCTGGAAGTCGGCTCCCGCCCTCGCCTGCGGAAACAGCATGGTCTTCAAACCTGCAGAATTGACCCCGCTCACGGCGCTCAAGCTCGCGGAGATCTTCACCGAAGCCGGATTGCCCGATGGGGTCTTCAACGTCGTCCAGGGTGACCATCGAACCGGAGAGGCCCTGGTCGCCCATCCGCAGGTTGCGAAGGTGTCGCTCACGGGCGAGGTCGGGACTGGCAAGCTGGTCATGGCCAACGCCGCCGGGACCCTCAAGAACATCACGCTCGAACTCGGGGGCAAGAGCCCATTGATCGTCTTCGACGACGCCGATATCGACAACGCTGTTTCCGCGGCGCTGATGGCCAATTTCTACACCCAGGGCGAGATCTGTTCCAATGGCACCCGGGTCTTCGTCCATGAGGAGATCCACGACGAGTTCATCGACCGGCTTGTCACCCGCACGTCGAAGATGAAGATCGGCGACCCGATGGACCCTGAAACTCACGTCGGCGCCCTGATCTCCCAACAGCACCTGGAAAAGGTCTTGTCCTACATCGAGGCGGGGAAGCGGGCCGGGGCCAAAGTCGTCATCGGAGGCGGCCGGCCGGATGATGAGACTCTCCAGGCCGGGTACTTCGTAGAACCGACGGTCTTCGATGCCTGCAACGACGACATGTCGATCGTGCGCGAGGAGATCTTCGGACCGGTCATGGCCGTTTTGAGTTTCCGCGACGAGGACGACGTCGTCGCTCGAGCCAACGACACGGATTACGGCCTCGCGGCCGGGGTTTTCACAAAAGACATCCAACGCGCTCACCGCGTGGTCGCCAGACTCGAAGCAGGCACGATTTGGATCAACAACTACAACGTCACCCCGATCGAACTGCCGTTCGGCGGATACAAGCAATCGGGGATCGGACGCGAGAACAGCCTCACCACCATCAACCACTACACCCAGGTCAAGAGCGTGTATGTCGAGATGGGGGACGTTGAGGCTCCTTACTGAGGCGAAGCCCCGAGCGGCATTCGACCCGGTCCAACCAACAGCGAAAGGCGATAGATCGTGGCGGAGCGGTTTCTGGCGGGTAGGACCGCCATGGTTACGGGTGGGGCCTCGGGCATGGGTTTGGCGATGGCGGTGGCATTCGCCTCGGCGGGGGCCGATGTCGCCATCGGTTCGTTGCTGGCCGGCGGCAGCAAAGCCGACGGTGAAGTGGTCCACATGCCCGGTCGGGAGCAGATGGACCATGCCTGCGGATTGATCGAAGCCGAAGGCGTGCGGTGCCTCGCAATGAATCTCGATGTCACCTCGAACGATTCGGTGGACCAATTCTTCCAGGCGGCCGTTGATCGTTTCGGCAAGGTGGACGTGCTGGCCAACGCCGCCGGGATAACCGCCGAAAGCATGATCAGCGGTCACTCGGACGCTCTCTGGGACAAGGTGATCGAGGTCAATCTCACCGGCACCTACAGGGCCATAAAGCGAGCCCTCCCTGGAATGATCGAGAGGAAGTGGGGTCGCATCATCAACATCGCCTCGACCGCCGCCACGGTCGGTGCAGTCACCTCGGGTGCCTATTGCGCCTCCAAGGCGGGCGTCGTCGGCTTGACCCGTTGCGTCGCTCTCGAGGGCGCACCCCACGGAGTTACCTGCAATTCCCTCAGCCCGACCTGGGTGGACACCTCCTTCGGGCGGGAGTGGATGTCCGACATCGCCGAGAAACAGGAGCATCGCACCGGAGACGAGTACATCGCCGATGTGAAGAAATCGAACCCTCAGGGCCGCTTGATCTCACCCGCCGAGATAGGGGCGCTGGCTCTGTTCCTCTGCACCGAAGGCGCCAAAGGGATCACCATGGAGGACCTCCGGGTCTCGGCGGGTTCGCTCTGGTAGCCACCGGAACGAAAACGGGGCGGGGCAAAAGCGCTGCCCCGCCCCGGTATTTATCTGTTCCAACCCCATCACGTGTGGTGATACACCGCCGATGTTGGCGGCAGTTTGCCATTCTGACGGTGTGTCGACAAATGGAGGAAGCCGCTAGCCATCGAGCCTCGACTTGAGCTTGGCCAGTCGCTGATCCCAGGCGTCGCCGACCTCGCTCACCCATCCGACAACATCCGATAGGGGCTCGGCCCGGAGCGAATACCGCACCTCCCGGCCGGAGACGGTTCGTTCGACCAGGCCGGCCTCGTCGAGGGCCGATAGGTGTTTGCTCACGGCTTGACGACTGATAGGCATCTGCATTGCCAACTCGGTGGCGGTGGTGGGGCCGCCGGCGACGCGGCGGAGGACCTCGCGCCGGGTGGGATCGCCCAGGGCAGCAAAGACATCCATTTAGTTCACCCGAAGGTCGTGGGGACGTGGACGATTTCGTAGGGGATCAGTTGC
>DATEEG010000285.1:0-5657 GCA_035281305.1 Acidimicrobiia bacterium
CACCCGCCGAAATCGCAGCGACCGGCGAAAGCCTGCCGCCCGGGCTCTATACACGATCCAGTTTCGCACCACCGATTCGTCTTGAACTGGACGGCTCCTGGGAGGCAGTGCAGCTTGCCGACGGATTCTTCGATGTCCAAAAGATGGTTGGCACGCCCGATGTCATCGCCGTGCAATTCGCCAACGTCATGGGCGTGGTCGGCGCCGCTGGTGTCGTCGAACCCCTGAGCGCGCAGGATGCAGTTGACATTCTGGGTGAGAATGAAGCCTTGACGGTGATCGAAACCAGCTCATCGAGGCTGGGGGGTCTCGCCGGATCCCAGGTGACCATAGAGAATCAGAGTGATAGCCATTCTCCTGTGCTGGAGGTGCGGCCAGGATTGCTCGGAATCGACCCTGGCCGCCGCCTGTGGATTGCCTTCTTCGATACCGACGCCGGACTTCTGTCCGTGATGGTCGGCGGATCAACGGAGCAGTGGGATTCGGCCCTGAGGGAAGCCGAGCCGGTCCTCGAATCGGTTGTGATTGGAACCTGAGCCGCCGCGAACTCCAGGACCGGTTTGCACGCTTAGAGTTCCACTCCTTGTCTGGCTCCGGACGGGCACGCAACAGGGAGAGGAGCAGCACGATGGCGATGGACCACTCTGTGGTGATCGCAGGAGGAGGCCCGACCGGGCTGATGCTGGCGGGGGAGCTGGCGCTGGCAGGGGTCGACGTCGTCATCATCGAACGGCGGGCGACTCAGGATCTCGACGGATCCCGGGGCGGAGGTCTCCACTCCCGCACCATCGAAGTGCTCGATCAGCGTGGCATCGCCGACCGATTCCTCGCGGCGGGCCAGGTTCACCCCTTCGTGGGCTACGCCGGGACCTTCCTGGACATCAGCGACTTTCCCACTCGCCACAACTACCTCCTGGCGTTGTGGCAGGCCCACTTCGAGCCCATCCTGGCTGGCTGGGTCGAAGAACTCGGGGTTCCCATCCTTCGCGGCCGCGAAGTGTTGGGCTTCGCCCAGGATGACACCGGCGTCGAAGTCGAGGTGTCGGGCGTCTCGAAGTTCAGGGCCCAGTTCCTGATCGGGTGCGACGGAGGTCGGAGCGTGGTCCGGAAGGCGGCCGGGATCGATTTTCCCGGGTTCGATCCCTCGGTCAGCTTCATGATTGCCGAAGTCGAGATGGACGAAGAGCCGGTGATCGGCATGCGCCCCGAGGGCGGTGGCATCGGTCCCATCAACCGGGAAGCAGGCGGAGGACCGTACGGGGTAGTCCTGCTCGACAAGAACGTCGAACAGACCGCCACGCCCACCCTGCAAGACCTCCGCGAGGCGCTCACCGTCGCCTACGGGACTGATTTCGGCGTGAACAGCCCGACCTGGATCTCGCGGTTCACCGACATGACCCGCCAGGCTGCCTCCTACCGGCAACGTCGTGTGCTGCTGGCCGGCGACGCCGCCCACGTCCATGGCCCGCAAGGTGGACAGGGCCTCAACACCGGCGTGCAGGATGCCGTGAACCTCGGTTGGAAGCTGGCACAGGTGGTTAACAAGACATCACCCGAAGTCCTCCTCGACAGCTACCACGCCGAACGCCATCCCGTCGGTGCCCGGGTATTGCACAACACCATGGCGCAGGTCGCGCTCGCCCGGATCGACGAGCGCAGCAAGGCCCTTCGCGACACCATGCTCGAATTGCTGAGCATGGACGAGCCCCGCCGGCGCATCGCCGGGATGATCTCCGGCCTCGACATCCATTACGACCTCGGGGAGGGACATCCGCTGTTAGGACGGCGCATGCCCGACCTCGAACTGCAGACCGCCGACGGTCCTACGCGGGTGTTCAATCTGCTGCACGGCGCCCGGCCCGTGCTCATCAACTTCAGCCAATCCGGCGGTTTCGAAATTTCTCCGTGGGCTGATCGAGTCCGCCTGGTCGATGCCAGGTATGACGGCGCCTGGGAGCTCCCGGTCCTCGGTCAGGTGGCCAAGCCCGCGGCCGTTCTGATCCGACCCGACGGATACGTCGGCTGGACGGGAGATCTCATGGACCCAGAGCTTCCTCGAGCGCTCGAGACCTGGTTCGGTCCGGGCCCCCCGGCTCATTAGAGCCCTGCGTGCGTCGAGGGAAAAAGGCGGTAGCGACCCTGAAGGTGATGCCGGCCAGCAGGACGAACATCAGAACACCGCTGCCTTTGGTCGGCCAGAGGTCCGGGTACCAGCCGGGTAGGTAGAGCGCCAATGACGAATAGAGCGTGTACCACCCGAACAGGAGAGCCAATACCCAGGGCAAGGCGCGCAAGAGGCTCGGCCAACGGGGCCGGTCGACTCGTGCTCGTCGCCCGGATCGCAGTTCCTTGACGAAACGAACCAGACCGAGAGTCAAGACGATCATCACCACAAGACTGACGGCGAGGAAAACCCACGACAGGATTTCGAACGAGGGAAGTGGCGCCAACTCGCTGCGAGCCCCAGGTCCGTACGTGGTGTCGAGGAACAAGGCGGTGATCGCGTTGTGTAGAGGTCCGGCCCGGTTGGAGGCGGAAGCGACGACAAATCCGTCGCCGGACACAGTGTCGAGGATGAAGAATGCTTCCCATCCCATGTTTCGTCCGCTGTGGGAGACGGAACGATGCCCGTTGAGCACCCCCAGCGGATATCCGAGACCCTGATAGGGGCCGGCCTCCCCCACCGGCGTGGTCATTTGCCCGATGGTTTGCGGGGACAGCACACCTCGCCCCGGGGGCTCACCATTGGAACTTCCGACCGTCGCTGCCACGAAACGGGCGAAGTCTTCTACCGTGCCCAGTTCGCTCCCTATACCGTGGATCGCGAGTTGGCGATGCTCCAACTTCTGCCCTTCTTCCCCGTACGGAGTGGGAGAACGGGCCTCTAGTTCAGGCGTCCATTCCCAGCGCAGGCTGGTCGCGCCCAACGGGTCGGTTACCTCCCTCTGTACATACGAGGCGAAAGGCTCGCCGGTCACGTCTTCGATGAGGACCTGGAGAACGCCATAACCGGCTCCGGAGTAGCGGTAGCCGCTTCCGGGCTCTTGCACGAGACCGATCCGGCCGAGGGAGATTCCCCCGGGCTCCAGCGTCTCGACGATCCCCTCCAATAGATGCGCCCCCTGGAGGGACTCGACCGGGTTGGGCGGATTGGCTCGCCGCGGGCTGTAATCGACGTACCCGTGGATGCCGAGACCGGAAGTGTGGCTCAGGAGCCGTCGGACGGTGACGGCGGCAGGGTCATAAAGAGTCGATTCGATCTGGAACCGATCCAGGTAGTCGTTGACGGGCGCATCGAGGTCGATCACCCCACCCTCGACCAGCTTCATCACCGCCCAGGCCGTCAGGATCTTGCCACAGGAACCGAATCCGAAGACCATGTCAGGGCTCATTGGCGAGCCGGTTTCGAGGTCCGCCAAGCCATACGCCTGGGTCCCGACCACGACTCCATCTGCGATCAGCGAAACGACGGACCCGGGCACCCCGAATTCGGCGAGGAGGTCGGGCATCCTCGGTTCCAGGAGCGTTTCGAATGCGCTGTCCTCCACAGCCAGCCCGGGCACCGGGATCAGGAGCGTCACCACGATGACGATTCCCAGCGGAAGGCGTCGACGCCGACAGGTTTCTTCCCTCCGCGGCCCGAAACCTCGTCGGATTTTGTGGTTTCTCATCCCTCGGGCATGCCAGAGGCGTTTGATTGTCGACGCAGGTAGAAGTAGAGCCCGACGAGGTTGACGATCGCGAGGCCGACCATCATTGGTATCACCTCTAAGGAGGCGTGCGGGGAACCGGGATCGGCCTCGTGACCGAACCATTGGTCCACCGCGATTCCAATGCCTTCCAGAATCCCGAAGGCCAGCCAGGAGCCGGTGAGGAGGACCCCCCGGGGGCGCCGGTTCCACATCCACCAGGCCGCCACGGCCATCACGGGTAGCCAGACGGCCAGGTCCTGGACGTAAATCGCGTTGGTTGCCACACCCAGGCCGTCGAGAAAGGACGTCGGATCATCCGAGAGCACGGCGGGTACGACCACCTGCAGCCAGGCCAGCGCGTTGAGGGCCACGATCGCCCAGACGAAGACTGCAAGCCCACGTACCGGAATCCGTCTTATCTGAGACGTGCTCGGAAAACCCCGTCCTGCGAGCACCAGGGCAAAGATCGCGAACAGGGCGAGGGACAGGGTGGCCACGTATAGGAGGAACAGGCTGTTGAACGGGGTCAAAAACAGGAAAAGAAACGCGTTGTACCCGAGGTAGAACAACGACCCGAGCCAGAGGAAACGGGCGCGCCACGATCCCCGCCGGTGCCACCAGATCGAGAACACGAGTAGCGGCGTTGCCAGACCGAACACGACTAGGGCCGTACCCCGGGCGTTGCCATTGGTCACCGGTGGGCCTGTGAGGACATAGGGAAAGGCGAAGGTCAGCGCCGCGGTCACACCACCGACGATTGCCAAGCCGATGGAAAGTGCATAGACGTGCCGGGAAATCGGGACACGTGAGGTCACGGATGCGAACCGGGAACCGTGCTGCGTCAGAAGGCTCACTTGGACACCCTTTTCTATCTCCTTGAGGGCGATTCTGACCTTTGAGCAGGCGTCGGGTAGGGGACATGGTCCCGAGTCGACGACCAGGGAGGTGGGGCGTTCCAGGCAATTCGAGCTATCTGTCAGGTGGGTGACGAATGAGTACTTCGACTCTGGGCGGTCGACCCTGGATCGGCGACCATCGATCGAGAACACCTAGGAGGGTGAATGTCTGTAGATGCCCCATCGAGACCGGCGACCAGAGCTCGTGTGACCCGGAAGGGGCTGCCAGTGAGCATCGTGGCGTTGTCCGTGCTGCTGGGGATCCTGGTCATCGGCACCTTCGCGGCAGCCCGGGCAATGATCACCAATCCATTGGAGCCCTTCGGCATGACGACCGAGTGGCTGGAGAAGGCGCCCGTCGATACCTACTTCTGGCCCGGCATGTTCTTCCTGGGGATGACCCTGGCCTCCGTGCTGACTCTGGCCGGCCTCTTGTTCCGGTGGCAGTGGAAATGGGCCCGCGGCATCGAGTCCCGTGTCGGGTATCGCTGGCCCTGGTTGGGGGCGGTGTCGATCGGAGTCGTACTGCTGCTTTTCGAGATCGTCGAACTGTTCCTGGTGCCCTTCCACCCGGTGATGCATCCGCTGTTGATCGCCTGGTCCGTGGTCATCATCTGGCTGCCATTGACCCACTCGGCCGGACAGCACTTCGCCGTCAGGTAGTCAACGGATTTCATCCACACTCGAGAGGTGCGGCCGGATACGAAGAGCTGGCGTGCACTTGCCCGGCCGGGGTCACCACAACCCGAAAGCTCTCGGCATACTCATCGGTGCCGTTCAGGGCGAATGCAAAGTCCGAGAGCCACTGGCAACCACCGCCTTGGTAAACGAGGGCTTGATCGGGTGCCGACCCCTGGAACTCCGCGATTATCACCGGTTCGTCACTGAGAACGCAGGTCTGAGTCTCCTTAGCCGAGCCGTCAGGCATCGTTACTCGTTGGATCGATGAACACACAGCCCGGCTCAGCGAACCGACGGGGAAATTGTCCGGGAAGGCCACCGCCAAGACAGTCGGTACTTCGGCAATCCGTTCGACCGCGCCGTCTTCGGCTGTCGCTGGTGCCGCCGC
>DATEEG010000286.1:0-4296 GCA_035281305.1 Acidimicrobiia bacterium
ATGCGCTCGACCACCTCGATCGTCACATTCCGATACCAGATGCCCTCCGGATACACGACTGCTATCGGTCCCTGCTCGCAGATTCGGAGGCAGTCCGCCTTGGTGCGGAGGACGCACCCCTCACCTGCCGGGACGGGATAAGCCGTCAAACCGGGCTTGCCGCCCCACTCCGGTGGGCCAGACGTCAGACCCAGTTCCTTGAGCCGGGCTTTCAAGTACTTCCATACCTCCGCCGTCTCCTCGTACGGCGCACACTTGGGCGTCTTCTGTTCGGCGCAGAGAAAGATGTGCCGTTGGGCCCGCCCGATCGACAAAGCACCAGCAATCACTTCCAGGCGCTCGGCGGGATCCATAGCCTTCACGGTAACGGTGCCCGGGTTCTCCCGGACCGTCGATAATGGCCGTGTGGTTCCGGTCGTCATCACCTTTTTTGCCATCCTTGCGCTGGTCGCTCTGGCCGCAGCGATCGTCCTGGTGCTACCGCCGCGAGATTCGCTCCTGAGGCAGATCGGACCGGTCGCGGCCCAGCTCGCCTGGGCGGTCGCGGCGGTGTCGACCCTCGGCAGCCTGTTCCTATCCGAGATCGCCGATTTCATCCCCTGCCTGCTCTGTTGGGTCCAGCGGGGATTCATGTATCCGCTCGCCCTCGCCCTCGCCTTCGCCCCTGTCCGCAGGAGTCGGGCGGTCTCCTGGTGGGCTCTCGCCGGCTCCGTCGTCTCGATCTACCACTATGCCGTCGAACAGATACCCGGCTTCTCCGGTTCCGACGTCTGCTCGCCCACCATTCCTTGCAGCTTCATCTGGGTCGAGAAGTTCGGCTTCGTCACGATTCCGTTCATGGCGATGTGCGGCTTCCTCGCCATCGCCGCCCTCGCCCTGACCCACCGGAGGTGGCTGCGTACGCGTTAACGGGTCATGACCCGCAGCCAGGCCCATTTGCCCGCGTCCGATAAGCACGTCTTCGGAGGTCTCGCCCGCCGGCCGCACCCGGTCTCCGCCCGATGCGCCGGTGACCACCCTATCTTGTGAGACGTATGAGCAAGACCACCGCCTCCCCCAGTCGTACCGGTATATACGTAGGCCTCGCCGTCGTGGTAGTCGTGGCACTCGGCGCAGCGATCTTCCTTTCACAGCCCTCGGCAGACACCGCCGCCATGCCTCTCGATGCGACCGTTACCGTTTCGGGCGACCCACTCCCCGGTTTCGAAGGCGACCCTGCCACCGATGCCGGGATCGGTCGGATGGCTCCTGGCCTCACCGGGCAAGACTTCGATGGCAACCAGATCACAATCACCAACGATGGCCGCCCGAAGGTGGTCCTCTTCCTCGCCCATTGGTGCCCGCATTGTCAGAGAGAGGTCCCGGTCTTGCAGGACTACTCCGACGAGATCGGGTTCCCCGACTCGGTCGACATCTACTCGGTCGCGACCAGCTACAGCTCGACCCAGCCCAACTGGCCACCCTCGGCATGGCTCGAGAGAGAAGGATGGACCTTTCCGACGATCGTCGACGACCCCGCGAGCACCGCTTTCCTTGCCTTCGGTCAGGGCAACTTTCCTTACTACGTCCTGATCGATTCCAACGGCCAGGTCGCCCTCAGGATGAGCGGAGCTCAGGATGCGGCAACTCTGGCCGATCAACTCCTCCGACTGGCCGACCTTTGACGCCCGACCAGGCCGCGTGAATGTCACGCAAGACGGTGCCTCTCACAGCCGAGTTGGCCGCTTATCTCCTGGAGCATTCGTCGCCGGTTCCGCTCGTGGCGAGGCGATTGATCGAGGAGACCGCGGCCATGGGAACAGTGGCCGGCATGCAGATAAGTCCCGAGCAGGGTCTGCTCCTCAGACTCCTCGTCTCCGTCACCGGGGCCCGGCGTGTACTCGAGATCGGTACCTTCACCGGGTTCTCGTCACTGATGATGGCCTACGGGGGAGCCGGGGAAGTCGTGTGCCTGGACATCAGCGAGGAGTTCACATCGGTCGCTCGTCGGTACTGGGCAGATGCCGGCGTCGACCACTTGATCGACCTGAGGATCGGGCCTGCGATCGATTCGCTCCGACGCCTCGATAAGGACCAGGCCTTCGACTTCGTCTTCATCGACGCCGACAAGGAAAACTACCTTGCCTACTTCGAGATGTCACTCGAACGCCTCGGGCCGAAAGGGCTCATTGCCGTCGACAACACTCTTTGGTCGGGCAGGGTGCTCGATCCTTCTGATAGCAGTGCGGACACCATGGCGATCAAGGCCTTCAACGAAGCCGTGGCGAGGGATGATCGAGTCGAAACCTTGATTCTTCCGATCGGAGACGGGATGACGCTGATTCGGCGCCGGTAGGGGGCACCGAGTTGACGGATGGCGCTTCTTCTGGCCCGCTATCCGCTATCCGCTATCCGCTATCCGCTAGATCTGCGTTCTGGCGGATCGCGGATAGCGGATCGCGGATCGCGTTCGCATTTAATTACCTTGACGAAAACCGACCAGTCTCCATAACTTCATTTCCGCAAGTACCCGTAACGACGAGCAGCACGAAAGGAGGTGCCTCAATGGTCGATTCGATCGCTATCGCCATGACCCGATTCGGCGTCATCAGCGCGGGCACCGCCGGACTGCCCGCCGCCGGGGAACTTCTCCTCGGCTGACCGAACCGGTCACCAGCACTGAAAGCAAGGCATCGGACCCAACGCGTCCGACACTCCCGAGGAGAAATCATGCAGTCATACAACTACCGGTCCGTAAAGGCCCTGGCCGAGTATCGGTATCCCCAGATCAACGATTCCAAGAACAACCATCTAGCGCCCGGCCAGGTGTGGCGCCACGGGTGGGGCGACCCGGCTCCCGCCCGGCCCATGCTCCCGCGGCGCAAGCAAGGATCGAACGACCGGGCCCCGGATGACTCCCGGGCCGCCTGAGATCGCCTGGGACGGGCAAGTGGGTGAGGGTCGGATCCAATGATCCGACCCTCACTCTCGTTCCAATCCCGCCGTCAGCCCCGTTCTGCCATCACGTGCTCAACTCGCTGTTTGAACTGTGGGAATCGGGCCAGAGCTTCGCGGAAATCCCACGACATCAGAGCCAGCAGGGTCATGGGACTCGTGGCGACCACGTCGGCGCTGCGGGGGGTGTCCTCGACCAGGGCCATCTCGCCGAAAATGTCGCCTTTCCCGAGCCCTGCCAGCGCCGATCCGTCCCGGCTGACGGCGGCACTTCCTTCCAGTATCACAAAGAACCGGTAGGCAAAATCGCCGGCTTTGACGATGTGCCCGCCGATCGGAACGGATACCTCCTGCATCTTGTCTCCCAGGAACTCGAGCGCCTCAGGCTCGAGTCCGTCGAACAGAGGCAGACCCTTCAGAACCTCTTCATTCAAAGTCGCCATAGAAGGATTGTGACAGAAGATTCCGCGATCCGCGATCGGGGGAGGACGGGGGTCCGCTATCCGCCAAACCCGTTCCAGACGGCTCAATCGCAACTGAGCCAGGCGGATCCGTGTGTTCTGGCGGATCGCGGATCGCGGATCGCGGATCGCGGCCCTTTCCTTGTCGCAGTTGCTCCGTACACTCCTCTCCGTGGCCCTGTTCAAGATCCATTCAGAGTTTCAGCCCGCCGGGGATCAGCCCGCAGCCATCGCCAAGCTGGCAGACGGGATCAATCGGGGTGACAAATTCCAGACACTGCTGGGCATCACCGGATCGGGCAAGTCGGCGACGATGGCCTGGACCATCGAGGCCGTCCAGCGGCCCACGATCGTCATTGCCCCCAACAAGGCCCTTGCCGCCCAGTTGGCCAATGAGTTCAGGCAGTTCTTCCCCGAGAATCGGGTGGAGTATTTCGTTTCCTACTACGACTACTACCAGCCCGAGGCGTACATCCCGCAGACCGACACCTACATCGAGAAAGACGCCACGGTCAACGACGAGATCGATCGCCTGCGGCATGCCGCCACCTCGGCCTTGCTGGTCCGGGAAGATGTGATCATCGTCGCCTCGGTTTCGTGCATCTACGGCCTGGGCTCGCCCGAGCAGTACGAGGGTCAGCTTCTCCGACTGTTCCGCAACGTCGAATACCCGATGAAGGACGCAGTGCGTCGGCTCATCGACATCGGATACGAGCGCAATGAGGTCAATCTCATCCGTGGCAAGTTCCGCGTCCGCGGCGACACCCTCGAAGTAATGCCGTCCTACGAGGAGACCGTCATTCGCTTCTCCTTCTTCGGTGACACCGTCGAGAGGATCCTCCGGATGAACCCGATCACCGGCGAAGTGATGGAGGAGATGTCGGAGGTCTTCATCTTTCCG
>DATEEG010000287.1:0-3959 GCA_035281305.1 Acidimicrobiia bacterium
TCGAATCCGGCCATCTCCGGGTTGAAGCCGGCGCCGAGGGCGATCATCGGCGCCACTACTCCCCGCACCACCACCCGGCCGCTCGACGGTGGCAGCACGCGGGCAACGATCTTCATCAGAGTGGTCTTGCCGGCGCCGTTGGCCCCGATCAGTGAGAAAACCTCGCCTCGCCGGACCTGAAAGCTGACGTCTCGCAGAGCGAAGAATTGCTCGGTGCGTACCTGGCGTTTCAGAAGTTGCATCGTGAACTCCTTGAAGGTGCCTGCTCGGTCATGCGACATCTGATAGGACAGACTCACCGATTGCACGTCGATCAGTGTCTCGGTTCCATCGGCCTGCGTCATAGCGAAGACACCAGCCGCTTCCATGAACGCGAGAAGAACCACACGCCGAGGGCCAAAGCCACCAGGGCCGTGCCCACCAACATCGCCCACTGCCACAGCGGTGGGATCTCCCCCCGGTACATGAGCGAGCGAAACACCTCCAGGTAAGAGAACAGCGGATTGAGGCGCGCGATCGGCAGGAATCGTCCGTAGATCTCGATCGGATAGAAAACGGGAGTGAGGTAGGTGAGGAGTGTCACCCCCACGCGGGACAACTCGAGGACGTCGTAAAAGAAGACGGCCCCCGCGGCTATGAGCATTCCCAGGCCGGTGACCAGCGCGAGCATCGCCAGGATGGGGATCGGAACCAGGATGATCGTCCACGGGATCCCCTGCCCGGTGATGAGCTGGACGATCACTAGTGGAATCAGGCTGACGAGAAAGTTGACCCCCCCGGCGATCGAGGTTGCGAACGAGAACACTTCGGCCGGGACGTAGACCTTGGTCAGGATCGAAGCCGAACCGGTGATCGCGGCGCCGGTGGCCAGAAGGCCCTGGGCGAAGAACGTGATGAAGAGGACGCCGGCGAGAAGGTAGAGCACGTAGGGCTCGGACCCGGTGTCCCCGAATCTGGAGCCGAATATCTGTCCGAAGACGAGCCACATGATGGCGGTGGTGATCAACGGGTTGAGGAGCGTCCACCAAACTCCCAACGCCGAGCGCTTGTAACGAACGGTCAGTTCGCGACTGACCAGCAGCCGGATGAGCCCGCGGTAGTTCCACAGGTTTTGAAGTTCGGTGATGAGAGGTCGGCGCGCTTGGGTGGAGTCGTAGACGGGAAGGGCCACTTCAACCTAAATCGTGGTCAGCTGCCGAGGGTAGTGGTAGCACCCGTCGAAAACGCGACCCAGGGTCGTTTTGGTTGCTGCGCAACCAAAACTGCCCACAGACGCGGGGCGCCCGGGAGTCGGAGGCTGCGCGTCTCCGGGCTGATTTCGTTGTCAGACGACCAAAACAACCCTGGGTCGCGGGTTGTACGATCGGGCGATGCCAGGTCGCTCGAAGTGGCTCGATCCGTCTCGGATCGCCCACGGGCTGAGGTGGCGGTCTGCGGCGCTGCGAGCCCGGTTGGGTCCGCCGGTGCCCACTGGACCACCCGTGGCTCAGGGCAATTCCTTCCAGACCTCGGTTCTGGCGACCTACGAGGTCGAGGACATCGTCGATCTCGACCCGACCAGGCAGATGTGGGCCGAGTTCACTCTCACCTCGGCGGAGCGCGGCTGGAGAGCAATCGAAATGCTGGGCGGTCCAATGGGATTCCGGGGTAAAAGCGTGCTCGACGTTGGTGCCGCCTACGGAGGTTTTCTGGCGGCGGCGGCTCACGCCGGCGCCAAGGACCTGGTTGGCGTCGATGTCGATTCCAAGCTCCTCGACCTGGCCCGACTCCTGCTCTCGGACCACCACGTGGAGGCACGACTCGATGTTGCCGACATCACCGACACGACCTTGCCCGACCGACTAGGCACGTTCGACATCGTGTTCTGCAATGACGTTCTCGAGCATGTGCAGGACTTGGACACAACGGCTCACAACCTGGCCCGACTCCTCAAACCCAAAGGTCGGCTGTTTCTCGAGATCCCCAATGGCATGGCCCTCCATTACATCGAGAGTGACGGCCACTACAAACTCCCGGGCATCACCCTGCTCGACCACGCCGAGGCCGAACGGTGGTTCCGGGCTTTCTATGAAGACCGGTACCCATACAACACCTTCTTCTACGCCCCCCTCGACTACTACCTGACGCTGTTCTCGCGGAATCGAATCTCGCTCAAGCTCCTCAACTCGCCGTCTCCGGATCAAGAATCGTTGGTGGTTCTGGCGCGACAGTGGGAGGAAATCCAACTCCATCTCAAGGGTCTGGGTGATGAGTTTCCTGATAAGCCCCGTGATCTGATTGCCGAAATCGGGAGCCGCGCCGACGATGTCGGTATGAGACTCCGAAGCCTGCTGGCCACTGCGACAGGTTCCCCGTTCCCCGAGGAAAGGAGCCTCGCTGCCACAGTGATCAGGACCACCTTCGGTCTCGAGTCGTTCCTGCTCGAGGGGCTCAAGGCCAACTAGCGCTCCTCTTCCCATAGGATTTCACCGTGGTAGGCGGTCCCGAACCAAGACGTAGCCCGCCACGCCTGGGGCTTATTCTCGGTGGATTGGGTGTCGCCATCGTCGTGACCGCCCTCCTCATCCAGATGACCGGGCCTCCGCCTCCATCGACGACAACGTCTTCGACAGGCTCTACAACGACTGGTCCCGGCACCACCTCGACGTCGGGAGTCTCGACGACCGCTTCGACTGAGCCGCCCATCACGACCACCTCGGTGACCCAGCCGGGCCAAAAGGAATACGACGTGATCGTGGTCGGGGACGGAATGGGTGGAGCCACGGCGGCCACCGTCGCCGCCAGGCTCGGTGCGGACACGCTGCTGCTGTCCCCCATCGGGTACCTGGGCGGGCAGGCAGGAGCCGCCGGCGTTTCAACCATGGACGAGGGCGGCAACCGCTACGTCCTTCGGCGGGCCGGGGTCTACAAGGAACTCGTCAGCTATGCCCAGTTCAAATACGGAACGGGCAACGTAGGCGACTGCTACTTCATCGATGATCCGCTTTGCCCCGAGCCGCTGGCCGTCGACGAGTTCTTCAGGAGCACCCTCGGGGTGGAGGGGGTCGACATTGTCCCGGCAGGGGACATCACAGGAGTTCTGCAGGAAGGCAACCGCGTCACCGGGGTTGTGGTCGACGGCATCGAATACAGAGCCGCCGTCGTCATCGATGCCACCGAGTTCTCCGACCTCTACCCGCTGATCGATGGACTCCGTTATGAGGTCGGGGACCCGGCCGGATGCGTGCAGGACACGACCTGGCTGGCGATCCGCAGCTGGTACCCGTACGGTCAGACTCCTCCGCAGCTGGTGCCACCGCAGGACGCAATGGCGCAGCTTTACGCAATTTACGGTTCGGAGTCGGACCGCTGGCTCGATCACTTCCGCGGCGAGGTCGTGGGGAACACCGGCCGACCGCTGGGGAGCGGGCCGACCGTCCTCCCCTGGGACCTAGACACCGAGACGGCCTACCGGGCCCTGGCCGAAGGCCGCCAGGAAATCCCGCTGATCCCGGAGGCACCTTCGATAACCAAGACCGGTGTCAACTACGCCAACGACTCGAACGTGAGCGTCGCCGCCATCGAAGACCCGGTGATACGCCAGCAGGAATTCCGCCGGGCCCTCCACGTCACCTACGCGTTTTTGTGGTACCTCCGCTGGGAGTTGGGTTTGGCCGACTGGGGAGTCGCGAATGACATGGAGTTCTCGAAGGGCACGAGAATGCTTTGGGACGATCTCATTCCGGACGACCTCGAGGCCAACCTCCCGCCGTTTCCATATATACGTGAAGGGCGAAGGCTGGTCGCCGACTACAACCTCGGCGCGGCCGACCTCGCCGACAGCGTACGCGAGAGGCATCGGTTCGACGATGCCGTCATGCTCGGCGGCTATTTCACCGACTTCCACGGGTGTCCCCCCACTGACGAAATCTCCGGTTATGGGCTGTTCGAAGTTCCGATCGGGGTGTTCATCCCCGAAG
>DATEEG010000288.1:0-2134 GCA_035281305.1 Acidimicrobiia bacterium
CTATGTCAACATCGGCACCCCACCTGTTTGGAACGGCATCACGGTCCGCCAGGTCGATCTCGACCTCGATGTCGTCTTGAAGGTGGATGGGACCATCACCGTTCTCGACGAAGACGAATTCAAAGAACACCAGATTCTCTACTCGTACCCGACGAAAATCATCAAGGAGGCCAGCCGGGCCGCCGCCGCTGCCATGACCGTTCTCCAGCGCCGGTCCGAACCAATCGCCTCCGTGGCTGAGAGATGGTGGGATCTGGCCGTCGCCAATCCTTAGGTGCGGATGGCTGCACCCGAACGCGAAGCGCCCCCAAGGTCTTCTCGGAGTGGCGTTAGTGGGATCGAACCACTCACCTCTGCCGTGTGAAGGCAGATCTGGCGGTTTGCCCCTTCCTGCGCTTTCACCGAAAACCCCTGTCGCGTTAGGGATTTCGCCTGGTTAGCAGTTGTTGTCAGATCTCCTCATTTCGGTCCTCTCACGGACACTGACGGACAGTTGACGGACACCAGCATCAACCGCGCCGTCCCAGCTCAGGGCCCCTCAATGCGGTCGAGCAGGTCGATGAGTTGGCGAGGCGTAAGCACCGGCGGACTTGGATCCTGAAGGTCGACCAGATCGGCATCACCGGAAACGAGGAGGTCGGCCCGCACCGAGCGGGCGAGCGTTACCAGGTAGTCGTCGTCGGGATCCGGGGTGTAGCCGGCCTCGGGTGGTGGATTTTCCACGACCGTGGCGTGGGTACTCAGGAGCTCGAGGTAGACACCGGCCTCATCTGGGGTCAGCCAACGCTCGAACGCTGGTCGGTGCAACACGTCGTCCACCTCGTCGAGCAGGAGCGGAGACACGATGACGTCAACCTGGCCGGAAAGCCACCGGCGAACCAGCTCGGCCGGCGCACCGCGACCCGAGAGCCGAGCCGACACCAGCACGCCGGGATCGACGACGATCCGTAGCACGAATCAGGAACGTTTCGGTCGACGGCGGTCGACACGGGCCGCTGCCAGCTCCCGGTAGGCGAGTTGGTCGGCTTCTTCGGGAGCGAGATCGCGGTTGCGCTCCCATACTGGTTCGAGCACGTCGAGCCCGAGATACTCTCGCAATGCGGTTTCGATCACCTCGGAGTCTCGGACGTCTTTGCGAGCGGCGTAGACCTTGGCCGCCCGCAGCACTCCCTCATCGATGTAGACCGTCGTCTTCCTCCGTGCCATCATGACATCATAATGGAAAAACGGTGGCAACCGAGATAACGACCTAGAACCCTTGTGGCACAGGAGCTCCGGGTGTGGGCCCAAGGGGCAGCGGTACCAGCCCCGTATCGGCACCCATCCTCCCCCAAGGCTGGGGAGATTTAGCGCTCAAGGGTGGGGCCGGTATGGGCTCGGCCGCAGCGCCGGGCGGTGCAACGAAGAATCTCAGATCTGGTCTACCGACGGCTCGTCGCCGACGCTCAACCTCGAAGCGGGTGACACCAACGGCGGGTCCGGGAGGACACCCAGGGACGACTCTGATTCCAGCGTGGCCGGCTCACACCCTGATACACCGGCACTTCGGATAAGTCACTTCCCGGACCCAACACCAACACTACGCGACCAACCCCGCATCAAGGCAGGGCCGATCGCCCGCGGCTAACCGACGCCCAACTCCCACTTGACACAAAGAGGCATCGTTACTGAGCACTCCCGGGAGAGTGCGTTACACGTCCAGTTCCACTGATCTGCGGCTCGTACCATGTGCGTAACGCCACGGTCGAGACACGGGTAGACCCCACCGCCAAAGGGATGGCCATTATGAGTAGCGAGCTTGAGCAGGCCATCAGAGACTGGGTAGACACGTTCGAGGTGGTCCCAGTGGGTGAATCGAAGCCGATCCGACTGTTGGCCGACTCGGTCGTTATCCAACGGGCTGAGGACTTCGGGATCGAGTGGCTCTGGCATATCACCTGCCGGAGTTCCACCCATCCTGAGCAGGGGACGTGGGCCTGGACCGGAGTGGCGACCAAGACCAGCCAGGGTCGTTGGACCGCTCAAGGGATCGCAGGCGGCGGCTCTGCGCCGTCCCGGCACGCCAGCAGACCCTGGGTTAACCTTGGCTGTCAGATTCTCGAGGACGGGTTCCGGGCCGGGGGATTGGTCGAAG
>DATEEG010000289.1:0-8249 GCA_035281305.1 Acidimicrobiia bacterium
GGTGCGGACGGCCGACGAGATCATGGTCGTCGAGGCAGGAAAGGTGGCCGAGCACGGTTCGAGGCCGGCCCTGGCCTCGGATCCGGACAGCCGGTACTCGTTGCTCTTGGCGGCGGGACGAGACTCCAGCGGCTGGCTGGACCTCCTGGAAGAGGGGCGATCATGACCGCTCCCCGGGTGAGCACCTTCCGGATCCTGTGGGAGCTGATCAAGTACCGCCCGGGCCGGTTCCTTTTCTGCATGTCGATGTGGACTCTGGTCCACGGCTCGCCCCTGGTGTTCGGGATCCTGATCGGACAGGTATTCGACCGGCTGGCGGCCGGAGAACCACTGGCGGCGACCGCCTGGGGGCCGGTGATCGTGTTCGCGATCCTTGCCATCGGCCGGAACCTGGTCATCTGGGTCGGCGACCTCGTCTGGATTTCCCACTGGAACGAACAAGCAATACAGCTGCAACGGAATCTGTTGAGGTGGCTGCTGGAGGCGCCCCGGTCCCGGGTCATGCCGCTCTCGCCGGGTGAGGCCGTCAGCACCTTCCGTGATGACGTCGAGGACCTACTCGAGTATCTCGAGAACTGGGTCGACATGGGAGGCCTGGTCACGTTCGGAGTCGGGTCGGTGATCGTCATGGGTGCGATCGACCTGAGGCTCACCGGGTTGCTGCTCATACCTCTGGTTCTCACCGGGATCCTCACCCAGGCGGTAGGTCCGCAGATCCGCAAGCGCCGCCGGGCCATGCGGGCGGCCACCGACGACGTGACCGGCTTCATCGGTGAGACGTTCGGCGCGGTGCAGGCCATCAAGCTGTTCCGGGCGGAGCAGCCGGTCCTGCAGCGCTTCGCCAACCTCAACCGGATCCGACACCGGGCGGCGCTCGCTGACACTTTCCTCACCGAGGTTCTGCGGGGCATCAATCGCAACATGTCGACGGTCAGCGTCGCCTTCGTTCTGCTGTTCGCGGCTGGCGCCATCCAGCGCGGGGAGATGTCACTCGGGGAGCTGACGGTATTCCTCACCTACTTGCCGCGGCTGACGGACTACATGGCCTTTGTCGGCGACATCATCGCCCAGCACCGGAGGACCGGTGTGGCCTACGAGAGGATGCAGGCCCTCGCGGTTGACGCTCCGTTCGAGGCGTTGCTCGACCGAACCCGGGTTCCGCTGCGGGGCGAACATCCCGAGATCGCGGATCCGATCGCGCAGGGCAAGCCCCTCGAACGGTTGCGCGTACGCGGGCTCACCCATCGGTTCCCCGACGGTGAGGAAGGACTCGAAGACGTCGACCTCGATGTGGAGCAAGGCAGCTTCACGGTGATCACAGGAAAGATCGGATCGGGCAAGAGCACCCTCGTTCGCGCCCTGCTCGGGCTGGTGCCGGCCACCGGTGAGATCTACTGGAACGACGAGCTCGTCGACGACCCGGCGTCTTTCTTCGTGCCGCCCCGATCGGCCTATACGGCCCAGGTGCCGCGACTCTTCTCGGAGTCGCTGGCAGACAACATTGCCCTCGGGCAGAGAGCAACCCGCGAGCGGCTGCGCGAGGCGGTGCAGCTGGCCGTGCTGGATCCCGACCTGGAGCGGATGGAGCACGGCCTCGAAACGATGGTGGGCGCCCGCGGGGTGAAGCTCTCCGGGGGCCAGGTCCAACGGTCGGCCGCAGCCCGGATGCTGGCGACGGAGGCCGAGCTGCTCGTGTTCGACGACCTCTCCTCGGCGCTCGACCTCCATACCGAGGCTGAGCTGTGGAGGCGCCTCTTCGAGAAGCGGGAGGCGACCTGCCTCGTGGTTTCACATCGAAAAGCGGCCCTCGCCCGCGCCGACCAGGTCCTTTTGATGGATCGCGGGCGGCTGATCGATCAGGGGCGCCTGTCAGACCTGCTCGATCGCTCACCCCTCATGCGTGAGCTCTGGGAGGTCGGAGAGAGATAGGTCGGCCCCGCCGGGCCTTTCGATCACGTCGGGGCTCGGCCGTTTCGGATAACGTCGGCAACCGGAGGTACGGGGTGAAAATTGGCAACGTCGTCTTCGACTGCTCCGATCCGGATCGAGTCGCAACGTTTTGGGCCGCGGCCCTGGGTTACGAAAAGGGCGAATATCCCCCCGAGATGCGGGCGGAGCTCTTGAATTCCGGGCTGTCTGAAGCGGACCTGGCGGACCGATCGATCGCCGAAGATCCGGCGGGCGAAGGTCCCCGGTTGTTCTTCCAAAGAGTTCCCGAGGCGAAGTCGGTCAAGAACCGGGTCCACCTCGACCTCAATGCGACCCCGGGCCGTCGAGCATCGAAACAGGAAGTGGATTCCGAGAAGGATCGTCTCCTGACGCTGGGAGCTTCAGCCATCCGCCGCCATGACCGACTCTGGGGCCCATATCCTGAATACCACTGGGTCATGGCCGACCCCGAGGGCAACGAATTCTGCGTTCAGTAGGCAGAGGCCGGCCGGTACTGCCTGGTGCCGTCTCGATCGAGCGGGGCCAGCTTGCCCTGCAGTCTGAGGTGCTCGAGATGGGCGATCGTCTCACGCAACGCCAGACGTTGCTCGCCGGGTCCAAGGTTGGGCCGGAACACTTTCTCCATGACTTCCCAGGCGCTGGCCCCGGTCGGGTCGATCACTTCGAGCATGTCGGCGAGCCGCCGTTGGTGGTGAGCCAGCAACTGCTCGGCGCGGGCAGACCCATGCTCCACCAGCGCTCCGTGGGCCGGATAGGTGAGCCCGACGGCGAGCTGTTCGATACGAGCGAGCGAATTCAGGAAGTCACCGAGCGCATCTTCGAATAGCTCGTCGTAACCGACAAAAGGGGTGATACGGGGCAGGATGTGGTCACCGGAGAAGAGAACTCCGGTTCGAGAGTCGCGCAGGCATATGTGGGCCGGCTCGTGACCGGGGGTATGGAGCACCTCGAACACCCGGTCCCGGCCGATCGGTATCCGGTCGCCGTCGTGGACTACCTGGTCGGGCCGATCGATGGGTGGCATCCAATCGGGCCGGACGCCCA
This sequence comes from Acidimicrobiia bacterium, assembly GCA_035281305.1. Classification (GTDB taxonomy): domain Bacteria; phylum Actinomycetota; class Acidimicrobiia; order Spongiisociales; family ZC4RG35; genus DATEEG01. Next base: position 2,995 of record DATEEG010000289.1, read on the forward strand.
CGTCGACGAACGCGGCGCGCTCGGCCGCTGGCACCCCGTGACGGTCGGCCATCTCCCGGGTGCGCCGGACGTAGCCCGAGGTGTCGTTGTACCGATCGATCAGGCCGGCTGCCGTCGAGTGCATGACGATTTTGACCCCCCATCGGCGGGCGAGTCGGGGGGCCATGCCGACATGATCGGGATGCAGGTGCGAAACCACCAGGGTGTGGATCCCGGCCGGATCGAGGCCGAGCGCGGTGAGGCCAGCGGTTAGCGCCTCGAAACCTTCCTCCCAATCGGTTCCACAGTCGATCAAGGTGAGGCCCTCTCCTCCTTCGATCACATAGGCGTTGACCGAGGGGGGGGCGCGAAAGGGGAGTGGCAAGGTGATGAGTGACACCCCCTGGCCCATGTCCTGGGCCAGGGTGCGCTCACTCACCTTGTATGGCCTCGCGGACTTTGAAAACGATGTCGAGCGTCACCCGAAAGTCGGTCGGGGCCCCGGCCCCGTCGACCTTGCCACCGACATTGACGACGTCGAATCGCTCGATGTCGCTGATCGTCACCGCCGCCCTGGCCAGAACCGTGCGAATGGCGTCTTCGATCGATTCCGAGGACCCCCCTGAGAGTCGAACCGTCTTGGAAATTGACATGAGGAGAACCTAACCCGTTTGGGGCCGGCTTTGGCGCCGACGATCGCACCAGGGGCCAAAACCCAAACCAGGTTGATCGGGTCCAGCCCTGGATCATACCGAACACATGTTCGATATAGTCCCGGGAAGTGGAACTCCGTTACGCCGAGCTGCATTGCCACACCAATTTCTCGTTTCTCGACGGTGCCTCCCATCCCGAGGACCTGGTGGAGAGGGCGGTCGAGCTGGGTTATCAAGCCCTGGCAGTGACCGATCACGACGGGTTCTACGGGGCAGTCCGATTTTCCCAGGCAGCGAGAGAAGCCGGTCTCCCGGCGGTGTATGGGGTGGAGATCGGGTTGAGCCAGACGCCAGACGCCAATTTTCCAGATACTTGGCGCCAGACGCCGGACGATCCGATAACCCGCGCCGAGCGTCGTGATCGGGAACGCAGCACGCAAAACGCAGAACGCACCACGTTGCGGCCCCGCAGGGGCCGCAACAAGAAGATGCATGGGTCCAAGCCGATCGAGGTTCCACCCACCGATCATCTGATCCTGCTGGCGGGCTCGCCGGCCGGTTATCGGTCGTTGTCGCGCTTGGTCACAACAGCCCAGTTTCGGGGAGAGAAGGATCACCCCGTCTATACGTGGGACGACCTGGTCGAACTCGCCAAGACCCCCGACATCGTCGTTCTCAGCGGTTGCCACAGTGGCGAAGTTCCCGGGGCGGCCGCCCGCGGCGACCTGGCCGGAGCGATGTCGGCGGCAATTCGCTTGCGCGAGTTATTTGGAAGGCGATTCCACCTCGAGCTCTGGCATCACGGTATGCCGGAGGATGATTCCCGCAACGATCTCATGATGGAGGTGGCCGGACGTCTGAACTTGTCGACGGTGGCGACCAACAACGTCCACTATCACCGGCCGTCCGAAGCCGACCTCTCCGAGGTATTGGCGGCAATCGATGGACGGCGTTCCCTCGATCGCGCCGACGGTTTCCGTCCGGCCACCGACGAGAGGTATCTGAAAAGCCCCGCTGAGATGGAGGCACGGTTCCGGAGATACATCGTTGGGTCTTCATCGGGTTCACAATCGTCGAGGGTCCCGTTTTCGAGAGCCGGGGGTCCGGTTGCGGCTGCCGCCAGACTCGGCCAGGACCTCACCTTCGACTTGAGGTTGATAGCACCGCGGCTTCCCGACTTCCCCATGCCGGGCCACTTCCGCAGCGAGATGGACTTTCTCCGCCACCTGACATTGGAGGCGGCCCGGGAGATCTATCCAGGGTCGGGGGAGGGCCTCATCGAACCGGCGGCCAGGACCCGTCTCGAACACGAGTTGGGAATCATCGAACGGCTTGGATTTGCGGGCTATTTCCTCATCGTCTGGGACATCGTCAACTTCGCCCGCGGCGAGGAGATCTACTGCCAGATAAGAGGGTCGGGAGCGGACTCGGCTGTATGCCGGTGTCTCGGACTAACGAGGGTGGATCCGATCCGACTCGGCCTTCCGTTCGAGCGGTTCCTGTCAGAGGAGAGGGGCCGTCCTCCCGACATCGATCTCGATCTCGAGGCCGATCGCCGGGAGGAGGTGATTCAGTACTGCTACCGGCGCTACGGGCGGGAGCGGGCGGCGATGGTGGCCAACGTCATCACCTACCGGGCGCGTTCGGTTCTGCGAGACGTGGGGAAGGCCTTCGGCTTCACCCAGGCCCAGGTCGACGGCCTCACCAAATATGTCGACACTCACGACCCTGGCCAGCTTCGATTGGATGCTCCACTCCCGACCGGGCTCACAGCCGACCTGATCTACGACGTTTGCTGGCGACTCGACGGCTTTCCCCGTCATCTCGGCATCCACTCCGGAGGCATGGTGATCGCCGACCGGCCTCTATCGGAGGTCGTCCCTCTCGAGTGGGGCCGCATGGAGGGCCGCACCGTCCTGCAATGGGACAAAGACGATTGCGCCGCAATTGGAATCGTCAAGTTCGACCTGCTCGGCCTGGGCATGCTCAACGCTCTCCATCTGACTACCGACCTGATCGAGCAGGCCCACGGGGTGGTGATCGATCTGGCAACCATTCCCCAGGAGCCGGCGATCTACCGGATGTTGACCAGAGCCGACACCGTCGGGCTCTTTCAAGTCGAGTCACGCGCCCAGATGGCAACCCTGCCGAAGATGAAGCCTCGAACTTTCTACGACCTGGCCGTCGAGGTGGCCTTGATCCGCCCGGGGCCGATCCAGGGTCAATCGGTTCATCCTTATCTGCGAAGGCGCAACGGTGAGGAACCGGTTCGGTATCCCCATCCGCTCACCCGGCCCATCCTCCAGAAGACGTTGGGAGTGCCCATTTTTCAGGAGCAATTGATGGAATTGGCCAGGATCTGCGCCGGTTTCGACGGCGGTCAATCGGATCGACTGCGGCAAGCGATGACCCACAAGCGATCGGAGAAGGCGATGGAGCGTCTACGGGAGGAGGTCTTTTCCGGGATGGCAGCGAAGGGGGTCGTGGGGGTAGCCGCCGACGAAATTTGGGAGAAGCTGCAGGGTTTCGCCCATTTCGGGTTTCCGGAAAGTCATTCGGTCAGCTTCGCCTACATCGTCTACATGTCTGCCTGGCTGAAATACCACTGGCCGGCTGAGACCCTGGCAGGCCTCCTCAACGCCCAGCCCATGGGTTTCTACAGCCCCAACTCCCTGGTGCAGGATGCCAGGAGGCATGGCGTGGAAGTGCTCGAACCCTGCATCAACCGCTCTTTCCACGACTGCACGATCGAAGGCTGGGAGGCCGATCCGGATGAGATCCTCACCTATTACGGAGCCTCCTGGAGGAGAGGCAGGGGTGCCCTGGAGGATCCGGTCAGGCCGGCAATGGCGGTCCGGCTCGGCTTGCGATACGTGCGCAATCTGGGGGTCGCCGAGATCGACCGCATCGAAGCCGCTCGCCAACTAGGGGGGCCTTTCAACGGGCCCGAAGATCTGGCTTATCGCACGGGACTGTCGATCGACGCTCTCGAAGGGCTGGCGGCGGCCGGCGCCTTGCAAGATCTCGGGATCGAAAGGCGGGCCGGCATCTGGGCGGCCGGAGCCCTGGCCGAGATCGGTCCGGAGCGCCTTCCGCTGTCACCGGGAGTCGAGGCACCGTCCTTGTTTCCGATGACAAACGAAGAAACCCATCGGGCAGATCTGTGGGCGACGGGTGTATCCAACACCCATCCGATCCAGTTCATCAGGGAAAGCCTCAAGGCCTCGGGTTGCATCACGGCCATGGAGGCCCTGGAACTGAGGAAAAACGGGGTGCCGATCGAGGTGGGTGGCGTGGTGACCCACAGGCAGAGACCGGGCACGGCGGCCGGAGTGATCTTCTTCAACCTCGAGGATGAAACCGGCCTGCTGAACGTCGTGGTCCTGCCCGAGGTCTGGTCGAAGTATCGGGAAGAGGCCCGGCGTCATCCGGCTGTGGTCATCGGAGGGAGACTCGAGTACAAAGACGGGGTAACCAACCTGGTGGCCCATCGGTTCCACCCGTTGGGAGTCAACGCCCTGAGATCAAGGGATTTTAGGTAGGAACGCGATCCGCCAGACGCGGGATTGGCGGATGGCGGACCGCGATACGTCCGCTGCGACCATCTTTCGTCGCGACCACCCGTCGCCTCCACGATCCGCCAAACACGCCTTCTGGCGGATAGCGGATAGCGAATCTTTCGTCGCGACCACCCCGTCGCCTCCGCGAGCCGCAACCACGCGTTTTGCGGATGGCGTTCCTAAATACACTCCCACGCGGTCCAGCCGTCGCCCTGATAGACGATATGGGCGGCAACGGCCACGTTGGTGGCCGGGTCGAAGGGATCTGAAGACTGCAACCCCATCTCGGCGGTCGCCGTCTGCCACCTCAGGGGATCAACCTGGAACAGACCCGCGGCGCCGGTCGAAGGATTGATGGCGTCTACGTCGAAACGGGAGACGCACCAGGCCAGACGGACCGCCCGGTTGACGTCCCCGGAGCCGAAGTAGGTCTCCACCAGGTCCCGCACCGCCAGGGAGTCGAGCCATCCCGTGTCGAGGAGGGCTGCGCTGGTTTCCGCATGTGGCGCTGAACTCACCGTTGTCGAACCTTCCGCTTCCGACACCACGACCGCAGCCGTGGAGCGGGATCCGGCCAGCGCCAGCCAGCCCTGGGCGGAGACGGCTCCAGCGGTTTCACCCCAGGTCGGCGTGGACCCGGCCGCAATGGTCGCGTCGGTGGTGGTATCTGCATTGAACGCGGCGAATCCGGCGATGGTGAGAAGGATCACCGCCGTCCACCCGCATAGGTACACGAACCTGTGAAAACTCATGACTCCGCCCACTCCCGGCTCCAACCGGGGCCCATGGGTCTGGGAAGGCTATACATTGTGCAATCAGCTCGGCAAGCCGGATGGGGCCAAATCTCGCCGGGGCTTTGCTAGGACGGAGGAATACGGGAGGCGAGGGCGCCTGCCACCTTCTTCCAGGCCGGTGCCTCCGGGCTGAGAAACGAACCGTGCAGCCCCGCCACTTCGATCAATTCGACCGGGTCGCCGGCGCGGCCGGCGGCGGCTGCGTAGTCCTTTCCATGGGAGGCCGGGACGAGGTCGTCGCCATCGGCCACGGCGAGCACACTGTCGGT
>DATEEG010000290.1:0-2447 GCA_035281305.1 Acidimicrobiia bacterium
CTGGCGATCTACGACCCCTGGGTGCTCGGCTTCATGGCCCCGGTGGTGTGGCGTTGTCCAAGCCCGCCGGTGGTGGACCGGTACCGCCGCCACATGGGGCGCCGGCACCTGGACGTTGGGCCAGGCACCGGGTACCTCCTCGAGAAAACCGTGATCAACAGCGATACCGACCTGACCTTGCTGGACCCGAACCCCAATGTCCTGGCTCATGTCACCCGTCGGCTGAAACCTATGCGGGTGACCACCGTCGAGGCCGACGTCTTAAAGCCTCTGCCGGTCGAAGGTCCATTCGACTCGGCCGCGCTCAGCTTCGTGCTCCACTGTCTGCCCGGCCCGATGCCTCACAAGGCCGCTGCCATTCGCAACATCGCCAGGGTGCTCACGCACGACGGGGTGCTGTTTGGGGCGACGGTATTGGGAAGGTCTGGCCGGCACACACCACCGGCCCGGGCGTTTCTCTGGGCGGTCAACCGGCGCGGCACCTTCGACAATCTCGACGACACCGAAGAGGGACTGCACGCGGGCCTGGCGGCGTCGTTCGACAGGGTGGAGATCGAAGTGGTCGGCTCGATCGCTCTCTTCACGGCATGGACCCCGCACTGACCGCCGCTGCCACAGTGGACCGGCTTGCTGGGGCGGTAAAGCCAAACCGTGCCGGACGCGAGGCGCTGCCCCAACCTCGCAGCACGTAGAGGCTGGTGTCCGAAAGGAGCCGCATGGAACTGTACGTCTCCACCATCATCAACCGCCCGGTAAATACGGTGTGGGACTTTTATGCCGTTCGCCACGTTGAAAACCACCCCCGTTGGGATCCCAGCATCGAGCTGGAGGAAACATCGGATGGACCAATCGGCGTCGGAACCGTGATCAAACGGCGCGCTACCCGATTCGGGAACACCACCGAAGGAACCATGGAAATAGTCGAGTTCGAACCCGAGAAAGCGATGAAGGTCAGGACGCAGGATGGGTCCATGACGATCAATGGCGTGGCACTCCTCGAACCAACAGGCCAGAACCAGACGAAGCTAACGATCGGAGGTGAGTTCCCAGGCATGGACGACTCGAGGATGGAAGCGATCAGGCCGCTCATGGAGCGCAGTGCCACCAACATAAAATCCTTGATCGAGTCGGAAACCTGATTCGTAGTCAGGTCGGCGTTGTGACCACGTGGGGTCTACTCGCAACCAGCGGTCGACCTCCTTCGAGCAGGCGCTGGAGGTCCCTGTACAAAGCCGCCATGTCCCCCGTCCCGCCCTGGCGGCTGGGCCGACGCTACCTCGAGAATCAAGCCCAATCTGGCCTCTGTCATGGGTCACTCGCTGGTCCCTGATAGGAGGCCTTCACAGGCCGACGGTGGCAGATCCGGCCCGTCGACGGGAACGGCGGTGGATCATGGAGCAGAATCCGTGACGTTGGGGCCCTGGGAGATCGGAGAGGGTTGCCAGGAGGCATCGGAATCACAGTCCACGAACGATTTGAACACGTGAACCCGATCGTAAGGACTCCCGGATCGGAGGTCGGGTGAGCCGTTGGGCACCTTTGGCCCACCTTGTGACCTTCTCCCCTGGAACGCCGGCAGTGGCATTTCGACAATCGGGTTTGACACAGATCGAGATTTGGAGGTGTGCGATGACGGCCGTGCCGACAGTCGAGGTCCGAATGCCCCAGGACAAGCCACCGGCCTGGGCCAACTCGTGGATGAAGTGGGCGCTGACCACTCCCGGCATCCAGAGGCTGGTCGGAAAGGGAGTGGCACTTCTCAGCTTCAGGGGGCGCAAGACTGGCCTGCTCTACACGATTCCCCTCAGCTATCACCGTCAAGACAACACTGTCACTGTCATCACCAAGAAAGATCGGAAGTGGTGGCACAACTTCGAGTCTCCCATCGACGTTGAAATCAGACTCGCCGGCGACGTGTACTCAGGCCGGGCACAAATCCAGGCCGGTGAAGCCGAGAATCTCGAGTTCATGACCGACTACCTCAGGCAGCGACCGATCGACGCCAAGGCCTACGGGCTCACCAGGGATGAGATAACCAGGGACAAGATCGCACGGATCATCCCGCACATTGTTGTGATCCGCATCGCCATCCTCCCGCAGGCGCCCCGCTGACCCGTCTGTCAGATCGAGCCCGCTCTGGTAGAGGCGCGAATCGGATTCGGACGCGTTTGATTGGGCGGGTCGGGCTCAGGCGTGGATGGCGTCGAGGGTGATTCGCCGGACATGGATCCGGCATGTGACCCGGGTCTCTTTGTCCTGCTGTTCACACGGGTAGATAAACCCGTAATAGCGGGGATGGGTTGTGTACTTCCGGGTCAAGGCGTCGAGGTGCTCGCGGGCACCTTCGATCAACAGCTCAGCTTCGCCCCGGATCTGGATGAAGCGGGCGATGTTGTCCGGGTCGACGACGAGCAGGCTCACCTTGGGGTTGGCGAGCATGTTCCGAC
>DATEEG010000291.1:0-7277 GCA_035281305.1 Acidimicrobiia bacterium
CACTTCGAGGTGCGCCGGATCGATGACCTCGGAATACCCGTGTTCCGGTTCGACCCACTCGCCGCCGATGTACAAGGGGTGATGATTATCTGCTGTTATCTGCATAGTTCACCTGTCCCGGGCGGGAGCCAAACCAGAGCCTCAAGAACCGTCACCGGGTCTCTCCCGGGCCTCGGACCCTGCCTGGGGCCGGGTCGGGCCCGGGTTGTAGAGAACCGTTCGCCACCCGGCGATCGCGACGCCGAGGGCGATCAGGACCAGGGTGAACACGTAGGCATTGCGCCTCGCGCCCTCGGACATCGCCAGCAAGGGAGCGACGGATGCTGCCGGGCGCTGCAGGGCCACGGTGGTCGGATCGGCCACTGCAGCTGTTGGCGGGCCGCTCCGGCCATCAGCGCCCCCGCCGACGGGAGCCACGAACGCAGAGTCCGGCCAAGACACGAACTCCTCGGTTGACAGGCCGTTCTCCGGCAAGCGGTCGGCGCTTTCCACCGGAGAAGCCAGCGGGGCGGAGGAGGGGTACGCGCCACCTATCGTGCCGCCCGCGGGATCCGCGACGTGGTCGGGTAGCGCACCGAGAGTATCGCTCGGGCCCTCCTCCGTGACGTTGGAGTATCCTGCCGTGAAGCCGAGCCTGAACTCCATCTGGGCATTGTTGAGGAGCGCCTGTACCACCGGCACCGGGAGGGCGGAGATGTCTTTCGGAACCCGGTAGGTGATCCGCAGTCCCGGGCTCATGACCTCGACGATGCGAGCACCCGAGGCCACCCTATTGCTGACCACCGGTTCGCCGACCTGGATCTCGAGATTGAAATCCTTGACCAGTTTTGCCAGGGCATCGGGACCGATGCCGCCGCCGGACTCAGCCTGGCGGCTCGAAGCGACGAGGCCTCGATCGGTGAGCTCCACCGGAATTCCCAGGATCTTCACCCCGCTGACTGTCACTTTACGGTCGATCACCGCATCGTTCGTTGCCCCGCTGTTGGCGATCGAGAGGCTGCTCACGAACTCGCCGATCGAGATGAATCCTCCGGCCAGTTCGACAGCCGCGAGGCGGGTTCGGGATCCTGACCTGACGATGCCGTCGGACTGTTCGACCGACGATGTTCCCTGCGCGATAGCGACTTCGATGAGTCCCTCCTGGCTGAGCTTCAGCGCGGAGGCCTCGGCTCGACTTGCATCGACACGGGGCGCGTCCGCTTTCGATGAAAGGGCGTCGAAGCGGTATGCCGCCGCGGACTGCCCCGGGAAGATACTGGCGTCGCTGCTGGTCGGCCCGGGATTGGCCGCCCTGGCGATGTAGGGATACAGGGGCGGCAGCGTGAGCGGAAAACCGAGAAGTGCGACCACTCCGGGCACTGCCTCGACGAGCGCTCCGGGGTACAGCTCGGCGGCGAACCCGGCTGACCCGTTCGAATCGGCGGATGCCGCGGTCACAGCCAGCCCTTGATCGACGAGCGGGGTGCCGGGAAGGAACGCTGACTGGGCCCCGAAACGGAGGAACTCTCCGACGCTCCGGCTGTCGAAGTAGGCGAGGCGGCCGGGAGCAGCGGGAGGAGGCGGCGGTGCCGCCGGAGCCGGCAGATCATCGCAGAGGAGGTCCGCTCCTGAAACAACGGTGTCGCTGCCCGGCGCCGGTGGCAGGGATCCGAGCACGAGTCCAGAAACGGCATAGAAACCGGGGCAGAAGAATTGGAGGGCCGGGATCAGCGGCTCGCGAATCGGGCCGAGGTCGGGAGACTGCCCGTTGCTCGAAGGAACGAACCGCTCACCGTCTCGGCTCGCTCGAAGGGCTTCGGCGACCGACGGCGCTTTGGCAGCGCCCGGGTTGCGGCGGGCGAGATTACCGAACGCTCCCACGAGGCCACCGAGCTGTGAAATCGTGGGGCGAAGCTGGGTCAGCGTGCTCTCGACGCCGGCCACCCCCCGGTCGTACCGGTCCAGTGTCGCCCCCAGGGCGGCAAGCGGGGCACCCATCGCCCGGGCGAGGGACTCGGCCTGGCGTTCGTCCCGACCTGGATCCTGCCGGTCGGGCCCCGAGAGGGCACCCGAGGCCTGCAAAGGCTGGGTCACGACAACGGCAAAGCCGAGCGCCATGGCCGCAACGGTCATTGAGACCTTCCGACTGTTCATCCCCCGCTCCTTCTTGCTACCCATCCCAGCTGTCCTCGGATCAACATGCCGCCGGACTCGGCGGGGACTCCACGGCACACGACGCGGTGGCCGTTCCTTGCTCCGACCCGAGGTAGGCGCGATGCAGCGCCTCAGGATCGGCGAGGCCCTCGGCACCCGAACCGGCGAAGACGATCTGTCCTTTGCGCAGGACGAAAGCCCGTTGCGCCATACCGAGAGCGAGGTTGGCGTACTGCTCGACGAGCACCATGGTGAGGCCCTCTGCTGCGAGGTCCTTCAAGATCGCGTAGATCTGTTCGACAACGGTGGGGGCCAGACCAAGGGAAACCTCGTCGAGCAGGAGGGCTACCGGACGGGTCACCAGGGCACGGGCGATGACGAGCATCTGCTGCTCCCCGCCGCTCAGCGTGCCGGCCGGCTGGTTGAGGCGTCGGGCCAGCACCGGAAACGGGCTGATTGCTTCGTCGATGCGAGTCCGCACTTCCGCGGAGTTCCGGCGGAGGCCGACGCCGAAGGCAGCCAGTCGCATATTCTCCACGACTGACAGACGAGGGAGCAGACCCCGTCCTTCCGGTACGAGCACCAGACCTGATCGTGCCCGACGGTGCACGGGCAGGCGACTGACGTCCTGGCCGTCGAGCAGCACTCGTCCTTCCCTGGGCGGCACGGCACCAGCCACCGCTTGGAGAAGTGAGCTCTTCCCGGCGCCGTTGGCGCCCAGCAAAGCGATCGTCTCCCCCGGAAAGGCTGACAACGACACGCGATCAACAGCCCGCAATCGTCCGTACTCGACGGTGACATTGTCGAGCGTGAGGCGGGGAACGCTCATGATCCCACCCCGCTCTTCACCACGCCGAGCGTGCCCAGGTACGCCTCGATGACCTTGGGGTCGGTCCTCACGTCCGCCGGCCGCCCCTCAGCGAGCAGCCTGCCGAACTCCAAGACGTAGAGGTAGTCCGCCACGTCGAGCATGAGGTCCATGTCATGTTCCACGAGGAGGATCCTCACGCCAGAAGCGGCGACCAGTCGGAGGACCTCCGCGAACTCGGAACTCTCCGTCACGTCCATGCCCGACGCCGGCTCGTCCAGGAGGAGGATCCGTGGAACGCAGCACAGCGCTGCCGCCAGATCGACCCGCCGACGCAAACCGAGTGGGAGCGACGCCGGTGTGGCTTGCAGCAGTCCTCCGATTCCGAGGAGTTGCACCGCAGCGTCGACCCTGTCCTCGGGCCTCTCGTGAGGAAACTGGTCGCGCACGGAGGCGGATACGACCAGGAGATTCGATCGGACGTCCATCGAATCAAAGAGCTTGACCCCTTGGAAGGATCGGGAGAGGCCGTAACGAGCTCGCCAGTGGGCCGGCCAGCTTGTGAGATCGACCCCATCGAGGAGCACACGGCCGCAATCCGGTGGGAGCACACCCGAGATGCAATTGAACAATGTCGTCTTTCCACAGCCGTTCGGCCCGATGAGGCCGACGATGTCCCCCTGATCGGGACCAGCCGTGAGCGTGACGTCCTGTAGGGCCCTGACGCCTCCAAAGCGCTTCGACAGACCGCTGATCTCCAAGGTCCCGGGCCGGTTTGCCAATGCCTCGGTCCGGACCACCAAATCCCCATCGTCGAAGACCCGGGCGGTCGAGGGCACCCGGGAAGGAGTATCTCTGACGCCCGCTGCCAGGGGCAGACGCTCCTCCCGACGCGCCTGAAGTCGCAGGGCCATGATGACCGCCGCCCCGAACAAGGCTGGGACATACTCCGATGAAAGGAGACTGACATTGCGGAACATGGCCGGGAGGAGGGAATACGCCACCCCTACCCCGAGCGCCCCCAGGGCCGTTCCGCCGCTGAGCACGGCGAGAACAGCGAGTGTCGCGCCGTGAAAGGCGTCGAAACTGATGGCGTTGACCGCTGTTTGGTGATAGGCGAACAGTACGCCGGCGATCGTTGCGAACACGCTCGAGAGGATGAACGCGCTCAAACGCGTCCAACGGACGTCGATACCGCGACTGGCGGCGACGACCTCCGAGTCACGCACGGCCCGCACACGCCGGCCGAACTCGCTGCGAAGGATCGCCTGAAGGACGAAGGCACCGACTGCGACCATGACGACGACCAACCCATAGAACCGGGTATCGCTGGCGAGATCGATACCGAACAGATCCGGTCGATTGATCGCCAGCGAGGTGCTGCCGCCTCCGCCGAGTAGCGCATTGTCCTGTTTGAAGATGTAGGCATCAGCGGCGACGGCGATGGCCAGGGTCGTGATAGCCAGCAGGGAGGCTCGGACGTGCAACGCCGGGATGGCCAGCACCGCCGCGATGGGTACGGTGATCAAGGCCAGCGCCGCGATGTTCTCGAGCAAGCCGAACTGGTAGAGGGAGGAGAATCGCGCCGCTCCGAACGCCCCTAAGCCCATGAACGTCGCCTGGGCAAGGGACACCTCGCCCAACCCTCCGACCAGGATCACGAGACCGAACAACCCCAGGGAGATGACCATCCCCGCGGTGACGACGTAGAGGTAGTAGTCCGAAAGCAGGATCGGGGCTGCCACAGCCGCAAGGAGGACCGCCGGAACCGCTACGCGCCACGAGATTCGCGGGGCGATCCGGCTGCGGAGCCGACTGAGCGGAGTGGTGAGGTCCACCCCGACGCCTTGCATCAGGCCGGTCGCCACGAGGTCCTCTTTCTCTGGGCGAGGAACACGAGCGTCAACAGAATGGCGACCAGCGGCACCACGTCGTTGTAACCCGGAACCGTGATCCAACGGGTCCCCAGACTCTCCACGAGCCCGAGTGCAATAGCGCCGGCGAAGATGACAGGGAGGCTCTCCAGGACGCCGATCACGACGGCGGCCATGGCATGAATGACGATGAGCGTGAGCAAGATCGGATCCTGGTACACGAACGGTGCGAGCAGGATCCCAGAAAGAGCAGCCAAGCCGCCGCCGAGCCCCCACGCCACCGCCGACACCATGCTCGGAGCGACCCCGACGAGAGCGGTCGAGCGAGCATCGTCAGCGACCGCCCGAATGGCAATCCCCCAGCTGTTCGCCCGGAAGAAGAGGCCGAGCAGCAGCGTCAACCCCACTGTCAAGGTGATCACCATGATCTGGTCGATTCCGATGGAGAAGCCTCCCGCCCGGAGCACGGTGGTGGGAAACAGGTGGAGAAAACGCCCTTCGAATCGCGGCAGGATGATCGCCTGGAGGAGCGCGAGTAGTGCCACGCTGGCCATGACCTTCGTCGCTTCCCGGCTGCGACTGAGGGGGCGGAATACCACCAGATCGCTGAGGACACCGAGGATCACGCCCGTGGCCACACCCACGAGAACGGCGAGCCCCACCGGGATCCGGTCGAAGAGCTTCGAAAAGACCAGCACACCGGCGGTCGCGATGGAACCATGGGCGAAATTCAGAACCCGAGATCCCTTGTACACGATGGCGACACCGAGGGCGGCCAGCGCATAGATCGTGCCAGTGACCAGCCCGCTCGTGATGTACGGAACCATGGTCCGCATGATGTCCAGCAACCCCCATTCAACTCGCCCGCAACGTGCGCCCGGTTCCGTGCAATTCAGTAGCGGGGGATGTCAGCGGCGATGCGTTCGGAGACGGTCTGCCACTCGAGCTTTCCGTCCACGTCCTGGAGCTGGATGAAGTACGGCGATCGGTTGCCGTCGTGGTTCTGGGGGGTGTAAGAGACCGTCGGGCCCAGCCCACTGTCCCAGTTCGTGGTGGTGTTGTAGCAGGCGATCATCGCGGAACGGGTGATGTCCTGGCCGACCTTCCGGAGGCAGTCGACGAAGAGCTTGCTCGCAACCCACGCCGTGGTGGACAACCCGGTGATCTGGGTGCGGGAGGCGTACCGCTGCATCGCCTCCCGGTACTCCTTCGCTCCTGGACGGCTGCTGTAGATCTCCCAGACGTCGACGGCGGTCAGCCCCTTGGCCGCGTTCCCGGCCTGGTTCTTCATGGCTTCGCCGCCGTAGTCCTCCGTTCCGACGACGGGGATTTTCATGCCCAGCCGGGCGTGGGCCTGCATCATCCGGATACCCCCACCGGCATCGGTGATTCCGACGATCGCCTCCGCCCCGGCGTTCTGGCAGGTCTGGAGAAGCGCGCCGTAGTCCGGTTGCGCAAGGCTTGCCGGCACTTCCTTCACCAACGGAGACCCGAACTTCGCCGCTCCCTCCCGCAGACCCTTCAGGGACCACCGGGCGGGCTTGAGGTCAAGGTAGATGGCGCAGATCTTCTTCAGATTCTTCTGTGTGATCAGCCACTGGGCCTGCGTGTAGCCCGACCGGTAGGCGGCAATCCCGACCGGCCAGGCCCACGGCGTCTGGAACGTCTCTTCCTCCACACCGTGGTTGCCGAAGAGCGGCATGGCGTTGCGCTGGAGGTATCCACTCGTGACGAGTTGCGGCGTCGTGGCGATGGCGAAGTTGCCGAGGAGCGCGAACACCTTGTCCTGCTCTGCGAGGCGTTTGGCGGCTTCCATGCCGCGCGCCGGGTCGAGGCCATCGTCATAGGAGACGTAGACGAGCTTCCGGCCGTTGACGCCGCCCCGCTCGTTGACGTACTGGAAGTGGGCCTTCACGGTGTCGACGACGTTCTGGTAGCTGAGCGCTCCTGAGGTCGAGGTGATCCCGCCGATCTTGATGGCAGTGTCGGTCACGCCTTGACGCTCGAGCGCTGCCGGAACAGTTGCACCACCGAGCAGTACGGGATCGATCGCCTGCCCGGGCGATCCACTCGACCCCTGGCCAGGCGAGTTGGAGGGGGCCGCGGCGGAAGACGTCGCCGCCGTGACCGGCCCCTCCGACTTCCCGGAGCCAGCGTTCGTCCCGGTTCCGATGCTCGATCTTGCGGCCGGTCCCGAAGTGGTCCGGGTGCGCTCCGGCGACGGGGCCCCGATGGCCGCCGCTCCCGTTCCCTGAGCAGCCTGGCCGGAGGAAACCGAATCCGACGCATCTCCCGGGCTCGTGGCGCTGGGCTCTCCTCCGCTTGCCGCAGGGGACGGGGCGAGGGGTTCACCTTGGCCGGCCGCGATGGGCTGGCCGGGCCCGTTCGCAACCAGCCGGAGGTTCCCACCATCGCTCAGTTCGAGCAACGCCAATCCGACGACGACGTTGAGAACGATCGAG
>DATEEG010000292.1:0-5668 GCA_035281305.1 Acidimicrobiia bacterium
TATCGCGGAATTGTAAAAACCTCGACACATCGCCTGCCCCGTCCAGGGCCACCGAGCTCCTCGCGGGGCCCGTGTACACCTGAGCTACCAGGTGCTCCGCAGGACCAAATTGTTCGACCTATGCGGGCTACACTTGCACCAGCGGACCTCCTCGCCATCTCCCCGAATCTCGTGGGACCTAGTCGGATCACCAGCCCGCCAGGGGGAAGAGAGTTCATGACTGAGCAAGTTCCGCCGACCCTGCCCAGCGCGCCGATTGATCGCGCGGCCAGCCGACAAGTCCACGGGGACGGGGCCGAGCGACCACTCGCTAAGCCCGCCCGCGGCCATATCGGTTGGATCGTGGCGGGCTCGTTGGCCACAGGACTGTTCGCTGCCGGGCTCCTCGTCGCTGCTCCGTTCATCCCGCCCACAGAGGCCGGGGTCACGGGCGCTGTCCTGTGCGGATGGGCGCTGGGCTGGGCGATGTTGACGCTGCTCTCATCGCGGCTCACTGATCAGCCTCAGTCGTGGGCCCTGGCTCCTGCGTTGTTCATGGGACTGAGCGGTCTTCTGCTGGTGGCGTTCGGCTCCGGAGTCCACGGGGTTCTCGCTTGGGTGTGGCCTCCTGCCCTTCTGGTGTTGGTGATCTGGATGATCCTTCAGGCCCGTCGGCACCTTCACAGCCTGAGCCGACGTTGGCTTCTCTATCCCGTCTTCGCGGTGCTAGTTCTCGCATCTGTGGGTGGCGGCTACCAGACCGTTAGTGAAGCGGCGGCTGCGAGGGCGGACGCAATGCCCGGTCACCTGGTCGACGTCGGTGGACACCGCCTGCATTTGAATTGCACAGGCTCTGGCAGCCCCACAGTCGTGCTCGAGCCTGGTGCGGGCGGTGTGTCCTCCGACCTCGGGTGGATAACCCCGGCCGTGGCTCGCGAGACCCGGGTCTGCGTCTATGACCGCGCCGGTCGAGGGTGGAGCGAGCCGGCTGACACCCCACAGGACGCAGCGCAGATTGCGACCGAACTTCACACCTTGCTGCACCGCGGCCAGGTCTCTGGCCCGTACGTCCTGGCGGGCCACTCCTTCGGTGGCCTCTACACGCTCGCCTTTGCCGCCCGCTACCCCGACGAGGTCGCAGGAATGGTGCTGGTCGACTCCACCGCACCGGCACCAGCCGAGCCGGGGGCCCTGAGAACACCGTCAGGTGACGGAGGCTCCTATGACCTCCTGGGCCGTGTCTCCGTGTTGTTGTCAACGTCGGCCCGCCTCGGTCTGGGCCGCCTGGTCGGCATCCCGACCGCAAGCCATCTCCGCAGCACGATCGACGAGTACATCCAGGCGAGCGCCTCAGTGGAAGAAGCGGCGGCCTTGCATGACTTCGCTGACAAGCCGCTGGTCGTGCTGACGGCCGGCAGCGGAAGTTCCGACGGCTGGTCGGAGACGCAAGAGGCTCTGGCCGCACTATCCACTGACAGCGTCCATCTCGTCATCGAGGGCACCGACCACGGGTCGATGATCGAAGACGGGAAGGGTGCCGCAGCAACCACCCAGGCGATCCTCGACGTCGTGTCATCCATCCGCACCGGAACGCCGCTGACCGGATGAATCGCTCACGTCGTGGCGGGAACGGGATGAGGCTGCCTGAGAACGAGGCCTGCTGCGAATGATGCAGCCTTTCGGCGCGTAGTCGCTGCCTCCTCACGTCGGGCACCGCGTGGGATGGGCCGCCGTACGAAGCGACAACGTGGCTTTCCTTTCCGACCAGACGTCCTCGTGGTCGAGTGCCGCGGTCCGCAATCCGCTGCTTGACGTGGTGGTCAGGCTACCAAGCCTTTACCCAGAGGGTGGCCCGGCTCCCGAGAACTTCCTCGGTCAGGAGGCGGTCGAGTTGGTCGCACTGTTAGCCGGATATTGGGCGTCGCAAGCCGGGGCACCCAACCATCGAGCTTCGGAATACTTAGGCCCCAGACACAGCCTGGCCAATGGCCTATGGCGAGATCAATTGGCGCGATTCGAGCCCTTCACGAGGTTGGCGGAACGGGCCAGCGAGCCGATCCCAGCTCCCGGGAGATGTTGCGAGCGGCCTCCCTGAGAGCATCGAGAGTGGAGTCGGGAAGGGGCCAATCGGTGGTCGGAGCGACGACTCCAACCGCCCCGATCGGCCGGCCGGCGGCGTCAAAGACCGGCGCGGCGATCCCTGATTCACTCAGTACGGCTTCATCGCACTCGGTGGCGACTCCGGTCGCTAACACCGCCTCGAGTTCCTTCTCGAGTTTGGCTGCCTCGACGATGGTCTCACCTGTCATGGCGCGTAATTCGTCGGCTGCGAGAACTCGGGCGGCGTCGGCCGGTCGGTAGGCCAGCAAGGCCTTGCCCAAAGCACTGGCATGGACCGGTATGACGATGCCCACTTCCGGCATCTGACGGCTTCCGTCGGGTCGGGGCTCGTGGTGGATGATCATGATCTCATTGCCCATCAACACGCCGGTTCGAACCGCACAGCCAGTCCGGCGAGCGAGCTCTTCCGACCAGGTGGAGGTGCGGGCCCGAAGCTCCAAGGTGTCCAGATAGACGTTCCCGAGGCGTAATACGGCCGGTCCCAAGCGGTAGCGGCCGGAATCGAGCTCCTGTTCGATCATCCCGTGCACTGCCAGAGTTCGAACGAGCCCGTGCACAGTGGATGCGGGCAGTTCGAGCTTCCCGGCAATCTCGGACAAGCTCAGATTCCGGGCCCCTTGCAGAACCCCGAGAATCCGGATGGCTCTATCGACAGATTGGATCACTACACGTACTCACAGTTCTTTTGGGGGGGAACAGTTTTGAAAATCTGTTGACATCCAGCCTAGTTTAGACGTATGGTTGCAAAGTTATTCGATATTATCGAATCATGTTCAGAATCTTGCTTTAAGGAGGTCGCAACCACGGATCGGGTAGTAGGTGTCCGGTCGGAAGAAGGGCCGATGCGGACTTTCGTTGAGTGGACTTGAGAGAGGAGTGAGAAGTGGACGAACCGACCATGGCGCAGAAGCTCACCGCAGAGGTGATCGGAACTGCGTTTCTGGTTTTCATTGGAGTGGGATCGGTGCCGGCGACGCTGATCGTCAACGGAGCTGCGCCATTCACGATGGCGGATCTGGGAATGATCTCACTGGCCTTCGGCACCATCGTGGTTGCCACTGTTTATGCCCTCGGGCATGTGTCCGGCAATCACATCAACCCGGCGGTGACCTTCGGTCTGGCCGCTACCGGGAAGTTTCCCTGGTCTGACGTTCCCAAGTACGTCGGTGCCCAGGTGATCGGAGCGATCGTTGGAGCGGTGGCGATCATCGGCGTTCTGGGCCAGGCTGCGGTGGACGTAGGACTCGGAGTTGCCGCATTTGGTGGTGACGTCGGCCACGTCCGTGCCTTCACGGCCGAGTTCGTTGGCACCTTTATCCTGGTGTTCACGATATTCGGGGTAATCCATCGTAAGGCTGCCCCCGGCTTCGCCGGAGTTGCCATCGGCCTCGTCGTGTTCGCAGCGATCATCCCGGTGGCCCCGGCTACCGGCGCCTCGATCAACCCGGCTCGCACTATCGGACCCATGTTGGTATCTCAGATCGCGGGCGGCACCGTCTCATGGAGCCAGCTTCCCACTTATCTGCTGGCCGAGATTCTGGCCGGGATCGCGGCCGGTCTTGCCTTCGGGGCCATCTCCAGGACCAGGGTCGACGCCGAGTTAGTAGCGGCTTGAAGGAGGAGTCATGAAGAAGCTGATTAACAAACCAGACGATGTGGTGGCCGAGGCTCTGCTCGGGATCGAGGCCGCCCACCCCGACCTGAAGGTGGATCATCCCAACCGGGTCATCTATCGGGCGGATTCGCCGGTGGCTGGCAAGGTGGGTCTGATATCGGGTGGCGGATCCGGCCACGAGCCCCTGCACGGCGGATTTGTCGGGATGGGAATGCTCGACGCCGCGTGCGCCGGACAAGTCTTCACTTCTCCTACCCCGGACCAGATGCTCGCAGCTACCAAGCTCGTGGATGGCGGCAAGGGCGTCCTCCACATCGTCAAGAACTACACCGGCGATGTTCTCAATTTCGAGATGGGGGCCGAACTCGCCGCGGCCGAGAGCGGAGTAGAGGTGGCGACCGTGGTCACCAATGACGACGTAGCGGTGAAGGACAGCCTCTACACCGCTGGACGGCGAGGAGTCGGCGTCACGGTTCTGGTCGAAAAGATTGCCGGCGCCGCCGCCGAGGAGGGTCGGGCGTTGTCGGAGGTGGCCGCGATTGCTCGGAAGGTGAACGAATCCGGTCGCAGCATGGGTATGGCCCTCACCTCGGGCACCGTTCCCGCCGCCGGGGAACCCACGTTCCAACTCGGCGAGGACGAAATCGAGATCGGCATCGGAATCCACGGCGAACCCGGCCGGCGTCGGGAGAAGTTGACGAGCGCGGCCGAGATCGGGGAGAAGCTCGTTGAACCCATCATCGACGACCTCCCTTTCCGTTCCGGTGACGAGGTGCTGGCTTTCGTCAACGGAATGGGTGGCACCCCACTCATTGAGTTGTACGTTATGTACAACGAGGTGGCGAGAATCCTGGCCGGACACGGGATCGGCATTGCCCGATCATTGGTGGGCTCATACATCACGTCGCTCGACATGGCAGGTTGCTCTGTGACCTTGCTCAAGCTGGACGAGGAACTGCTGAAGCTGTGGGACGCGCCCGTCAAGACCCCGGCACTGCGGTGGGGTATCTGAGGTGAGCAATGGCGCCGTGAGCCTTGACCGATTGCAGGAGTGGATCATCCGCTTTGCACTCGAGATCGAAGAGCACAAGGACCACCTCACCCGTCTCGACTCGGCGATCGGCGATGCCGACCATGGCATCAACATGGACCGAGGGATGAAAGCCGTGCTGGCGAAGATCGAAGCAGAGCCGCCCGCCAGCGTCGAGGCGCTTTTCAAGGCGGCCGGCATGACTCTGGTGAGCAGCGTCGGCGGCGCCAGCGGGCCCCTCTACGGAACCTTCTTCCTGAGATTCGGCATGGCAGGCGGAGAGACGGAGAGTCTCTCCGCCGACCACTTGGCCAAGGCCTTCCGCTCCGGACTCGACGGCGTCGTGGCT
The DNA here is from genome assembly GCA_035281305.1 of Acidimicrobiia bacterium. Classification (GTDB taxonomy): domain Bacteria; phylum Actinomycetota; class Acidimicrobiia; order Spongiisociales; family ZC4RG35; genus DATEEG01. The sequence continues at coordinate 5,095 of DATEEG010000292.1, forward strand.
CGGGGCAAGGCCGAGGCTGGAGACAAAACGATGTTTGATGCCCTCGCCCCGGCCCTTGAGGCCCTCGAGGCCGGCCTCGACCAAGGCGTCGGCCTTGCAGAGGCTCTAAAAGCAGCTGCGATCGCCGCCGCAGCGGGCCGGGACGCCACCATCCCGATGTTGGCGAGGAAAGGTCGGGCCAGCTACCTGGTCGAGCGGAGCGTCGGCCACCAGGATCCGGGAGCGACCTCGGCCGCTCTCTTGATCCAGGTCGCCGCCGCAACCCTCACCTGACTTGGAAGCGAGATCGTCATGGTTGGCATCGTTGTCGTATCCCACAGTCGCCGCCTGGCTGAGGCGGCGGTGGCGCTCGCCATGGAGATGGTCCACGGTCAGGCACCTCCTGTGGCCATCGCAGCCGGACTCGACGCCGACACGTTTGGAACCAACGCGCTCGAAGTAAAGGCCGCCATCGAGTCGGTCTGCGCGAGCGAGGGGGCGGTGGTGCTCATGGACCTCGGAAGTGCGGTTCTATCAACTGAACTGGCCCTCGATCTGATCGATCCCCGCATGCGCGGATCCGTGGTTCTGACTG
>DATEEG010000293.1:0-2013 GCA_035281305.1 Acidimicrobiia bacterium
CACCGGACCGACACGCCTCTGATCGCCGATCCGCGGGAGCCGCCTCCTGAAGCGTTGGCCGGGCGCTGCGTGATGCCCGTCTTGACCTCGGCGTCCTATTCCCTTTCTTCGCTGATTCTGAAAAAGCATGGGTCGCCAGAAGAGGGTCCGCAGCGAGTTGGGCTCCACTCCGTTGGCACCTACCCATAATGACCGGGTGCGTCGTCTTCTCGTTCTTCTCGTTCTTGTCGCAGCCTGCGGTTCCGGCAACCAGGGCGAACCGACCACGCCCGAGCTGCCTGAGATCGATCTGGCTGGATTTCAGCAGGTGCTGGCCGGTCTCGATCGACCCGCAGTCGTCAATGTCTGGGCATCATGGTGCCTCCCCTGCCGGGCCGAGGCCCCATTGCTTCGACAAGCGCATGCTGAGTTCGGCGACCAGATTGCCTTCATCGGCATCGACTACGACGACAGCCAGCGCGGAGCGCGTCTGTTCCTCGACGAGTTCGACCTCCCGTTCACTCACTACTTCGATCACGATGGAGTGACGATCGCCGAGTACGGGGGCATCGGCGTGCCTCGGACCTACTTCTTCGCCGCCGGCGGCGAACTAATCAAGATCCATAACGGTGCCATCGATGAGCAGACTCTTGCCCTTCAAATCGATGAGCTCCTGAATCGGTAGATGGAGTTCACTCTGCTCTGGGCGGCCCTGACTGCCTTCGCGGCTGCCTGGATCACCATCCGGCTCACGAGGCCGGCCGTCCCGGATCGGCCGGTCGACCGCGTCATCGGAGCGGCGGTCGCCGGCATCGCCGTCGGCCGGGTGGCGGCGGTGCTCATGCAGGGAACCAACCCTCTCACCAACCCGGGCGAACTCCTCATCATCCGGGGCGGAGTGGACACGGTTTTTGCATCCCTAGCCGGGGTGGCTGTGCTGGCGTGGCCGTTGCGGAGAGTCCCGGCCTCCCTCGACGCCCTCGCCCCCGCCGTTCTTGCCGCCCTGGCCGGGTGGCACGGAGGCTGCCTGTGGCGGTCAACCTGCTTGGGGACGGCATCCGACCTTCCGTGGGCCTGGGCCCTGCCCGGATCCGACGTCACGCGACACCCGGTTGAGATATACGCGGCGACTCTCCTCTTGGCCGGTTTATGGACGATCGTGACGATCAAGACGTTCACCAGGCATCCTGGGACGGCGGCGGCGATGGCAGTCTTCTGGTCGGGCCTGGCCCGGCTCGCCACCGAACCATTTCGTCCCGGACTGGGAGCCAGTCTCTCCTGGTTCTATGCCCTCGCAACGGTGGCGGGACTGATAGCTGCCGGTCTATTCGGCGTCAGATCCCGACGACTAACAGGCAAAGCCGCGGCTTCCCCATATCCTCCCGGTTGATGACCGAAGCGGTCGAACAGCCCATAACGATCTACGACCTCCAAACGAGGGAGGACGCCAAGGTCGATCTGAAGCGGATGCCTGATCTGCTTCGGAAGGCTCTCCGCATCGTGCTGGCGGCGGGTCGCAAGGAGTTCATCCTGTCGACCTCGCTCCAGTTCCTTTCTGCGGCCACCATCGGCGCCCAACTGGTCGTGGGCCGGGCCGCGCTGCAGGCCCTCCTCGAAGCGGACCGGGGTGGCGGTCTCGGAACAGTTGCACCGTGGGCCTTGCTGTTGGCGGGCCTCACCGCGGCCGCTTTGTTCGCTTCGGCCGTGCAGCGCGAGCAGCAGCAGATCCTGGGGGAACTGGTCGGGCGTCACATGCACGGTCACGCCCTGGCCGTCGCCTCGAAGGTGGAGCTCACCGCCTTCGAGCATCCCGAGTTCCACAACCGGCTCCAGCGGGTCCAGGCCGGGCTCCAGCAACCATTGAACATGGTCTACGGTGTGAGCGGCCTCATCTCCGCTTTGGTTGGCGTCGCCGGAGTGTCCATAGCGCTCATTGCCATCGAACCGCTTTTGATCCCTCTGGTCTTGACGGTTCTCCTGCCGGCCTGGATCGCCGCTTCCAAACGAAGCTCGGCCTTCTGGCGCTTCTTCTGG
>DATEEG010000294.1:0-11506 GCA_035281305.1 Acidimicrobiia bacterium
TGTCATGGCATCGTCCAATGAGGCGGTGCGGGTCCTCGAGCTGTTTGAGATCCAAGCACAGGAGGGGCCCTGTCTCGACTGTTATCGGACCGGCCAACCAGTAGTGAACCAGGACCTGATCAAAGTCAATGGACGGTGGCCGCGCTTCGCCGCAGAAGCCCTTGCAGCCGGCTTTCGTTCGGTGCACGCGCTCCCTCTGCGCCTGCGAGGGACAGTCCTCGGCGCCCTGAACCTGTTCTTCGTCGAGCCCGGGGAGATGCAGAAGTCGGATATCGATGCCGCCCAGGCAATGGCCGACGTCGCCACGATCGCCATCCTCCAACACCGGGCCGCCCTCGAGGCGCAGATGCTCCACGAACAGCTCAACTACGCGCTGAACAGCCGGATCGTCATCGAGCAGGCCAAGGGCATGGTTGCGGAGCGAGAAAACCTCAACATGGAACAATCCTTCGCGATGCTGCGCAACCACGCCCGCAACCACAACTTGCGACTGGTGGAGGTGGCGCGAGACGTGATCATGAGCAAGCTGGCGGTCAGCTCCCTCGATCGCCCTGCGCGGTCCACGAAGCTCTAGGTTGGCGCGGTCGGAGAGCGCGAAAAGAAAGTACCAAAAGGGGTTTTCGAGACTGCGCCAATGAGGTAAAAAGAGTCATCAGTTCCCGGAGTTGAGACCTCGGTTTCAACACCGGGAACTGTGTTTTCAGAGTTCTTCCCACCGTTTCCGGTTCGAACCTATCTGGCCAGGTCGCGACGGACTGTCGTCTTCTTCCCCTTGATCTTGACGTGTCGCATGGCCGATATGACCTCGTTGACGGCCGCCTCGGGCACCTCGACGATGGAGAAGCGATCGGAAATCGTGATCCCTCCGATCTCGCTGCCACTCAGGTGGGTTTCATTGGCGATCGCGCCGACGAGATCCTTGGGCCGAATGCCGGCGCTGCGTCCAACACCTATGTACAGGCGGGCGATCGCTCCTCGGCCTTGAGAGCCGCGTTCGCCTCGTCGGCCACCCTTGCCGTGGCCGGGCTGGTCGGACCTGCCTCTCGAGCTGACATCCGGTATTTCCTCGTCGTCGTCGATGGCGCCGCTGGCCTCGTGTGCCAGCTTGACCGCGGCCCGGGCGACATCGATGACGTCGAACTCCTCAGCCAGGGCGTCGACCACACCATTGAACCGCTCCAGGTCGTCCGCAACGATCGTCTCCCTGAGGGTGGCGATGGTCAGCTCGAGCTGGCGTGTGCGCAACTCAGCAACCGTCGGAATCCGCTCGATCGAAATTCGCTGTTTGATCAACCGTTCGATGTTGTCGAGTAGACGTCGTTCCCTGGGCTCGGCCAGGGTTATGGCAACCCCTTCACGGCCGGCCCGGCCGACCCGTCCAATCCGATGGACGTAGGAGTCAGGAGCAGAGGGAACGTCGTAGTTGACGACATGGGTCAGCTGGTCGATGTCGAGGCCCCGCGCAGCCACATCGGTGGCAACGAGGAGTTCAGTCACGCCCGTCCGCAGGCGAGCCATAACCCGATCGCGTTGCTCCTGGACCAGGCCGCCATGTAGTGCCTCGGCTCGGTAACCGCGGCCGTTCAGGGTCTCGGTCAGCTGGTCCACCTCAATGCGAGTGCGGCAGAAGACGATGGCGGCTGTGGGCGATTCGACGTCGAGAATCCGACCGAGCGCGGCCGCCTTATGGGCCCGAGCCACGATGTAGGCGGTTTGACGGACCAGAGGAGCCTGGTCGGCGCCCATGGACGCCTGCTGGATGAAGATGCGAGCGGGCTGGCGCAGGTGCCGGCGTGCGATTTTGTCCACCCGGGGCGGAAGCGTGGCCGAGAAGAGAACCGTCTGGCGCTCCTGGGGTGTGGCTTCGAGGATCGCCTCGATGTCATCGGCAAACCCCATATCGAGCATTTCATCGGCTTCGTCGAGAACCACGAGACGAATGCCGGTCAGGGCGAGTGTGCCCCGGCCGATGTGATCCAGGGCTCGACCAGGAGTGGCGACGACCACGTCGACGCCACGGCTCAGGGCTTGCAGCTGACGGCCGATCGGCTGACCTCCGTAGATCGGTACCACCCGGGCTCCGAGGTCGCGGCCATATCGATAGAACGCCTCCGAAACCTGGATTGCCAGCTCCCGGGTCGGAACCAGGACCAGTGTGGTTGGCTCCTTGGGGCGATTCTCACGAACGATGGTCTGTAGCGCCGGGAGTGCGAAAGCGGCGGTTTTGCCTGTCCCGGTGGCGGCTTGCCCGAGCAGATCGCGTCCTTCCAGGAGGATTGGGATGGCCTGGGACTGGATCGGGGTGGGCTCCTCGTAGCCGAGATCCGACAAGGCGGTCAAGAGCTCCGCTCGGAGATCGAGGTCGCCGAAACCCGGGCCACTCTCTGGAGCAACGGCAGGCCGATCAACCGGGGTGGGCCGATCGACAGGGGAAGCCGGAGCAGGGTTCTGTTCGGGTTCCGGACCGATCTCCGAGTTGAGGACGGAATCCAGCTCCAGTCGGTCTTTCATAGCCGTTAACCCTATCGGGTCCGCGGCTGGACCTTCCCGGCCGAGAGTCGGGGAATAGTCGGGGGTCAGCCCTCGCTCTTGGCTATCAAATAGCCTTCTGCGCGCTCGCCTAGCTCGTAACGGCCTACAAGTGCTTGAAACCGCTCCCCATGGTCGGGCACGGCAAGGTGGGCGAGTTCGTGGACGAGCACCCAGTCGAGCACCCACTCCGGCATCGTCGCCAGCCGGTTGGAGATCCGGATCTTGGAATCGGTTGGTGTGCACGAACCCCACCGCGAGAGCTGGCGATCCGACCACTCGATCGTCACCGGCACAGGGAGGGCATAGCGGCGGGCCAATTGTCGAGCCCGGGTGGGAAGGTCGACCGTAGTCGAGGTGAACCGCCGGGTCGCACGGGCGACCATCGACTCGACGAGCCTCGCCTCCTCGTCACCGGGCAAGCCGGCCGGGACGAGAACTCGAACGCGGCCATCGACGACATAAGCCTGGATGGTCCGCTTGCGCCGTTTGCTCCGGACTACTTCGACGGGAAGATCGCTCATCGAGGCATCGTACGAACCGCCGCCGACAGATTCGGGATCTCTTCGGAAGGGGAAGGCTCCCTTGCTGGCCGCCAGGGTTTCCCGATCCTGACGCAGGCCCTACTCGAAGAGTGCCCGCGTGTGAGAGTTGAGGAAGACGCCTTTCGGGTCGAGGCGCCGGCGGACATCGACGAAATCCTGATAGCGGGGGAAAAGCCGGGCCAGCCGATCGGCCGTCATGAAATGCAGCTTGCCCCAGTGCGGGCGCCCACGGTATTCGGCGAAGAGGCTGTCACAGGCTCGTAGATAAGGCCAATACTCACGGCCCGGCTCGCCTGATATCGAGACAACCAGGTTGTCGCGTTGATAGTTGGGGCTCATCCAGGCCTCATCGCGGGCAACAACCCTTATCTCCAGTGGATAGACGCTCAAGGGCAGCCAACGCATCATGAGGCGCCGCATCTCATCGAGAATCTCTCGAGCGTTTTCGAGAGGCAGGAAATACTCCACCTCATGAAAATTGGGGTCGTAGACCATTGGATAGATCTGATGGGCAGGTCCAAACCGTTCGTGCGGTCCTAGTTCGGGCGGAGCGACGCCGACCCCGAACTCCCGGTATCGCTTCACGACACAGTCATCGGCTCCGGCACCGTCGAGGTTGTAAAGCCGGGCGGATTGGTCGGTTGGCATCCAGAAGAGCCCGAAGTGTCGATACTCCTCCACGTCGGAATCGAATCGCTCCATGACCTCGTCGAATTTCATGATGTCGGTCCGAGCATGGAGGTTGTAGGCCGGCGCCACCTGGATCGTGACCTCGGTCATGATCCCGAGAATTCCGATCGAAGTCTGGATGGCGGGAAGGAGGTCGGCATTCTGTGAGGCCGTGATCTCGAGGAGGGCGCCGGTCCCGTCGACCAACCGGGCTCCCGCGAGGACGGCGGAGAAGTTGGGGAAGCGGCGCCCTGACCCGTGGGTGGCGGTGGCGATGGCGCCGGCGATGGCCTGGCTGTCGATGTCCCCCTGATTCGAGAGTGACAGGCCCTGTGCCCAAAGCGGCTCCCCGAACTCTGCGATCGTGGTCCGGGGACCGGCCGTGACCAGACGGCGATCCTGGTCGATGTCGGTGATTCCCGACAGGTGGCTCAGGTCGAGCATGACTCCGTCGGTTTCGACGATCGGTGTGAACGAGTGGCCGGCTCCGGCGGTGCTGACACCATGACCGGACTCGACCGCCGCCAGGACCTGTTCCTGAACGTCGGACTCGGACTCGATGACGATGGTCGCTTTGGGCACAAACGATTGATTGCCGACCCAGTTGGTCCACGAAAGGTTCGCCATGGGTCGGACGGTATACCTGGCGATGGGGCGATTGCCGGTCGACCGAGCGCAACTTGACGGTCGCCGTGGCGGGTCGTTGGGGCCGCCGTACTCCGGCCTACGATCCGGCCGTGCCCAAACGGTTCATCGTGGAAGAACCGACTCTGCCCTTTGCGTCTGCGCTCAGGGGGGTCGCCGCCCGCGGCTATGGATCCGAAGACTTCCGCGCCGACCTCGGTGCCGGCGTCACCGTCGGGATCGTGGCCCTTCCCCTCTCGATGGCCCTCGCCATCGCTTCCGGAGCTCCGCCTCAACTCGGGTTGTTCACCGCCATAGTGGGCGGGGCGGTGGTGGCTCTCGCCGGCGGTTCGATGCACTCGGTCACCGGCCCGACCGCAGCGTTCGTCGTTCTGCTGGCGCCGGTTACCGCGGCCTACGGCGTGTCCGGGCTGATGGTCGCAACCTTGATGGCCGGCGCCATCCTGATCGCGATGGGACTCCTCAGGTTGGGCAACCTGATTCAGTTCATTCCTCATCCTGTCACGACGGGATTCACCGCCGGGATCGGAGTAACCATCGCCGTGCTTCAGGTGGGTGACTTCCTGGGCCTTGGCTCCCTCCAGGGCGACCGTATCTGGGAGCGAGTCAACGACCTGGCAGCCCGCTTTCCGCAATCGCGCTGGCCTGACTTTGCAATCGGACTCTTCGCGTTGGCTCTCATGATCTTCTTCCCGAAAGTGACCAAACGGGTTCCCGCCCCTCTCGTGGCCGTGGTCGGTGCGGCCCTGGCGGGCGTGCTCCTCGCGGCCGGGGGCTCGGAGGTCACCACCATCACCACCCGGTTCGGTGGGATACCCGCCATGCCTCCGACCCCCGTGCTGCCCTGGACCGTCGGGGAAGGTATCGGGTGGGCCCTGGTTCCGGAGTTGGCCCCCACCGCTATTGCGATCGCCATGCTGGGTGCGATCGAGTCGCTTCTCTGTGCGGTGGTTGCAGACGGCATGACAGGCTCGCGCCACGATCCCGATTCGGAGCTGCTCGGCCTGGGCCTCGGCAGCCTGATTGTCCCTTTCTTCGGCGGCTTCGCCGCTACGGGGGCGATCGCCCGGACTGCCACCGCCATTCGGGCCGGGGGAAGGACGCCGCTGGCAGCGGTTATCCACGCCGGGTTCCTGCTGGCGGCGGTGTTGGTGCTGGCGCCCCTCCTTGGCTACATCCCCATGGCCGCGATGGCGGCTCTACTTTTGGTGGTCGCCTGGAACATGAGCGATGTCTCCCACTTCGTTCGCATGCTTCGTATCGCGCCTCGAAGTGACATCACGGTCCTGCTCGTGTGCTTCTTCCTGACTGTGATGTTCGACATGGTCGTAGCAGTTGCGGTGGGAGTCGTCCTGGCGGCTCTGCTCTTCATGCGCCGGATGGTGGAGATCTCGGGGGCCCAGCTTCTAGGTGGTCCGCAGGGACATACCGCCATCGGGCTTCCTCCCGGCGTCGTCTTCTATGACGTGGGTGGACCGCTCTTCTTCGGCGCGGCCCAGAAAGCCCTCGCCGCCCTGACCACCATCACCGGCGACGTGCACACGGTCATCATCGACCTCGAGGATGTCCCCGCAGTCGACGCCACCGGATTGGTCGCACTGGAGTCGATCATCGAGGACCTCAACGACCTCGGCATCAAAGTCGTCCTCACCGGAGTGCAGACCCAGCCGAAGAGGGCATTTGCCCGGGCCGGAATGGTCGATGTCACCGGCAAGCTCGAAATCGCGGACGATGTTGGGGACACGATCACCCAGGCGATCATCGGCGCCAGGCGCGACGCCTGAAATCCCGAAACCTAATGCTATTGCGTGCGGTTTCCGCCGGAAATTGCATTCGGTTTGAGGCTCCACCGACGCCCGACAGAACCCAGTGGAAACCGCGGGCTATGTCCGGCGGTTTCCGCCGGACATAGCATTAGGTTCGCGGTTCGACCGCCATACCCCAGACGGCCAGCGAGGCGGCAGCGGCCAGGTGCCAGAAACCGTGGCCCTGCCAGAGCGAGTCCGGGTTGCACCAGGGCCCCCCGGTTCGCGACAGCGTGCCCACAACGCCGCCGACGGCCAGGATTGCGACGGACTGCAACCGACGGGCCCGATGCTCTTTCGGAAGAGAGACTGCTGCGAGCGCCGCGACCGCCAACACGGCCTGGGTCGGGTCGGCGATCGCCGGCGTGATCGAGGCCGCCGCCGCCAGGGGAAATGCCAACGGCCAGAGCCGGGTTCGTTTCCCTTCCACCAGAAGCACCCAGACCAGGGTGAAAACGATTGACACATCATGGACGAATTCCCCCCAGGGGGGCATCGGGCCATGAAACGCGATCGAGCCAACGCCAATCGACGCCACCAGCACACCGGTAGCGGCATCACGGCGGCGAAACCAAACGAGCGCTCCGGCGGCGATGAAGGCGGCTGCGGTGACGGTGTTGACCGGCTGGCCCCACCATGACTGGAGGATCCTCTCGCAGTCGGCGGCTGCCGCGGGTTCGATTGGGCCACCCCCCGGTCAGGGACGAAGGGCGTAGAGGCGGAAGAAACCGGCGTCGATGTCGCTTGCTTCGACCCGGGAGAACCCGGCCCGTCCCGCGAGTTCTTTGAGCTGGGATGGGCGGAGCACAGTTCCGAGGGCCGCCGACGACTCTTCGGCCATCGATGCGGGCAGGCAGTAGGTCACGCTCCAGCCATACATCATTCGCTCGAGATCGTCACCGTACGGTTGAAAGGTGTCCGCCACCTTTTCGTCGGCTACCAGCACCACCCCGTGGCCGTTCAGCGAGCGTCGGGCTGCTTCGAGCACTTCGACGGGGCGGGCGAGGTCGTGAAGCACCTCGAGGATGAGAACGAGATCGAAGGGCCCGTGATCAGCCATGGTGGAGGCGTCCGCGTTGATGAATTGGACTTGTACGCCGGCCGCTTCGGCGTTGGCGATGGCGTCGGTAACACTGGCGTCGTCGGAGTCGAAGCCGATGACGGTGGCGTGGGGAAAGGCTCGGGCCATCGCGATGGTGGACCAGCCGGTTCCGCTTCCAAGGTCAGCGACTTTGCCGCCCTCCCGGAGTCGGACGGCCACATCGGGCACCGCCTCAATCCAGGTCGAGGAGAGGTCGTTGACGAACGCCGGGCGGTTGATGCCGGCCTGACCATCCCGAAACGACTTTCCGTAGGCCGCGTACGGCACTCCCTGCCCGCTGCGATAGGCCTCGATCACTCGATCGATGACAAGGCCTCCGCCCGCCACCATGTCAGCGAGGGGAGAGACGTGGGCCGGGTCCTCCTCGTGAACCAGCACCGCCAGCTGCTTGGGGTTGAGCCAGAATCGAACCCGATCCAAGTAGTCGTCGCCGATCTCGCCGTCGACCGACACGAATCCGGCCACCGCCTGCTGCTCGAGCCACTCCCGGGCGTATCGAGGATCGATGCCAGCGTGGTCGGCGAGTTCGGCTGCGGTGCGGGGGCTCCGCAGCGACTCATAGAGACCAAGTCTTCGGCCCACGTGGATCGACTGCAATTCCAGGGCACCGATCGCGGCGGCGATCAGACGATCTTCGAGGGCTGGCTCAGATGCACTTGTCACCGGCTGGGCCTTTCGTCGGGAAAAGGGGGGCGATTCTCCCATGTGCCCTCAGCGCCCTGTGGCCTAACAGCCGGGAAGGTGAAAGGTGTGTGGCGGGCAAGATCAGGACCACCAAAGGGAAGGCTGGGCCCGGCGCGGCGCGGGTCACCAACCCTCAATGGACCCGGATGAACTCGAGCACCCGGGTCCAAGCGTCGGCCGACTCGTCGGCGAAATCGTCGTACTTGCGGTCGAAAAAGGAATGGGGGGCGCCCTCGTAGGTGACGATTTCGTGCTCGACTCCGGCCGAGGTGAGGGCCTCGTCGAAGGCTGCCACGGTCTCCGCCGGAATGCCGGGGTCGGCTCCGCCCATCAGGGCAAGAATTGGTGATGCCATCTCCGGAGCGAGCTCGATCGGTGTTTTCGCACCTTGCGGGCGCTGGCCGTCAGGGCGACCGTAGAAACCGATGGCGCCCGCCAGGCGATGACCATACGCAGCTTGCTGCCAGGCGCTGGAACCACCAAAGCAAAATCCGAGCGTGAAGATGCGGCGGTCCGGATTGGTCTCGCGAAGGCGCGCAACGGTCGCAGCGACATCTGCAGTCATGCCTGCATGCGTCACCTGCGGCACGTGCTCTTGATAGGGGAATTGGTCGCTCCGATCGCCGATGCCGGCAGTCCTCCCGAAGTAATCGATGGCGATGGCGTCGTGGCCCGCCTCCGCCAGCCGTACCGCGAGCTCCTCGTAGAAGCGGTAGAGACCGCGCACGTCCGGCAGGATCACAACTCCAGTCGCCCCGCCTTCGCCGGCGAAGGCCTCGTAGATGGCAAATTCGTTGCCATCGGATGCTGTGAGAGTTGTCCGGTGATGATCGGTGGCAGCTCCCGCCACAGGCTCGATCGGAGGATGGGAATCGGCGTCAAAGCACATGGTGTCTTTTTAGCCGACCCCGTCGAACTAGGAGATCGGTCCCGGTCTCCCGACTACCAGGGCGTCGACTGCCACGCAGCCGGACTCGAGAAGGATCAAGGGGTTGAGGTCAATGGATTCGACCAGGTGACCCAGGTGCGCGGCCAGGTCACCCATCCGAACGATTGCCGCGGCGGCGGCGTCGAGGTCTCGCCCCGGACTGCCCCGATACCCTTCCAGCAGCTTTCCGACCTCGAGGTCGCCGAGCAGGCGCCGGGCGGTTTCCGTATCGATCGGAGGCAGGGCAGTGACTTTGTCGGCCAGGGCTTCGATCATCACGCCGCCGGCGGCGACGACGACGATCGGCCCGAAAAGTTCGTCTCTCACCACTCCGAGGGCAAGTTCGACCCCCCGTGGCGCCATTGGCTGCACCACCAGTTCCTCGGACAGCGCGGCCAGTCTTTCCCAGGCCCGGATCAGGCTCGCCGGCTTATCAACGCCGAGGACGACACCACCCGCATCGCTCTTGTGAGCAACACCACTGATCTTCAACGCAACGGGATATCCGCAGGCCGCGGCCGCGTTCAGGGCATCACCTAGACCCCGCACCTTGGTCGAAGACACCACCGGCAAGCCGAAGTCCGAGAGCAGCTCCAACGAATCCGCTTCGTCGAGCGTCGCGCCCGTTGCGAGCCGCGCCTTCCACCGTTCGAGCGTGTTGGGAGCAGGTCCTGCCGTTGCCCGCTGGTGTCGGGAGCGATCGCGGTGAGCCAGGAGATGCCCGATGGCGCGCAGCCCCGTCTCGGTTCCGGCCAGGACGGGGATTCCCTCCTCGCGCAGGAGGGCCGACTCCACGGGGTCGATCGATCCGGCCACATTGCCCAGGACCACGACCGGCTTGTTGGTGGACGCGGCGATCTCGATCGGAATCTGTCCGTAGCCACCGGCGGGCGACTCTTCGGCCGTGAGGTCGACGCTGAACGCGACGACCCCAACGGCGTCGTCCGCGGCGAGCGCATGCAACGACTCCTTAAAGACGTTGGCGGCATCCCGGCCGGTCCCCCAGGCGTCAACCGGGTTGTCAGGCTCGAGGCCCGGGTCGAGGACCTTGCTGAGGCGATCGCGGGTCTCCTGGGAGATAGACGCCAGCGGCATCCCCACGCGATCGGCCGTGTCGATGAGCAGGGATCTCTCGCCCCCAGAGTCGTGAACACTGCCGAGGCCGCCCCGACCCGCTCGACGCGGATTCGAGAAAAGCTCCAGGGTGTTGGTCATCTCATCCATCGTGTCGACCAGATGGACGTTGTAGGCAGTCGCGAAAGCCGTGAACGCTTCGTAGGCTCCGGCGAGGGCGGCCGAATGGGTGGCCACGGCTTCCTTCGATCGACCCGTTCTCCCGACCTTCAGTGCGACAACCGGCACGTCCTTCTCAGCGGCGGCCGCCAGCGCTGCCGCCATGCCACTGGTGTCGCGGACCGTCTCGAGAAAGAGCCCGATGACTGCGGTCGTTTCCATATGGAGCGCGTAGGCGATGTAGTCGTCCATGCGAGTCGTCAGTTCGTTGCCGGTTGACACCACCAGGTTGAAGCGCAAGCCGCGGTGGTTGTGCAGCATCGCCGAGAAGAGCGATCCCGAGTGCGTCAGAAAAGTGACACCACCCGGGATGAGGTCGAGTGGCTGATAGAACCCGGTCACCCGGAGTTGGCGATCGAGATTTACATACCCCATCCCGTTGCCGCCGCAGACCGGGATCCCACCGTCCCGGGCCAGTTCCTCCAGTCGTGTCACCAGGGGTTGGCCGTCGTTCGCTTCGCCATAGCAAGAAGCGAAGATGGCAACGGATCTAACCCCATGGGCGATTGCGTCCTGGAGCGACCCCTCGAGTTGGTCGTTGGAGAGCGCCAGGACCGCCAGGTCAATTTCGGCGGCGAGGGCGAGTGAGTCCAGACATTCGATGCCTTCGACGTGGCTGTATCGGGGATTGACCGGAAGAATGCGACCCCGATACTTGCCTCCCTGGAGTTGGCGGATCACCTGGTTGCCGACCGAACCCGGTCGTTGGCTGGCCCCCACTACCGCGATCGATCGCGCCTCGAGGAGTGGAGAAAGGTCGGCTCGCGATGGACCAGGTGGCAAGCGCCTGTTTTGCGAATCGGGCACTTTGCCAGGGTATCCGGCCCTCGCCACCCAACCCGCTGGGTTCAACCATGCGCGAGATCCAAAACGGACGCATCGCGCGCCGCTCCCTGATCACCACTCACCATTCACCACTCATTACTCTTCGCCTTTGTGCCTCGCCCCAGCATCACCGAAGAACGTCGCCGCCAGATCCTCGAGGCCGCAGCCGGCGTCATCGCCGAGCGCGGGCTGTGCGAAGCCCGGATCTCCGACGTGGCCGCTCGCATCGGCGCCAGCCCGGCCCTGATCCTGTACTACTTCCCCTCCAAGGACGCACTGCTGGCGGACACTCTCGCTTTTCGGGACCAATTGTTTTTCGACGGTGTCGAACAGGGGATGGAGCAGGGGGCAGGCGCGGCTGCTCGCCTGGGGCAGCTGATTGAAGCCAGTTGCCCACCATCGGAGCCGCTCGATCGCCCCGACAACGAGTGGCTGCTGTGGCTCGACGTGTGGACCCGGTCGCGGCACGACGCCGAACTCT
>DATEEG010000295.1:0-3615 GCA_035281305.1 Acidimicrobiia bacterium
TGGCGTCTGGCGTCTGGCGTCTGGCGTTTAGTCCCCAACCGTTCCGTCGACCATCTCTCTGATGATGTCGGCATGGCCGGCGTGGCGGGCCGTTTCTTCGATCATGTGAACGAGGATCCACCGAAGCGACACCATGCGGCCCCGGGTGGCCGGGACCACGTGGTCGAGGTTCGGGTTGGCCGCCACGATATCCCGCGACCTTTGGCATTCGGTTTGGTACAAAGCAGTCAGCGAGGAGACAGTGTCGTCATCATCGAGGCGAAAGTCGGCGTCGGGGTCCTCTTCGGTGTAGGGGAAGTCGAGCGTCAGTCCGCCGTAGGACGATCCGAACCAGTGCCTTTCGACGTAGGCAAGGTGCTTTACGAGACCCCCGAGCGAAGTACCACTGCCGACGGGCGAGCGCCGGAGGCCCTGGGGGTCCAGTCCCTCGATCTTCCTGACCATCACGATCCGGTACCAGTCGAGGAAAGCGGTAAGCATTTCGAACTCGGGGGCCGAGTGGGGGGGATATGCGGGCAGGGCGGTCGACATCATCGAGCCAAGGTAACGCCGGGGTCTCTCGTCTGTGGGCGGTTTTGGTTGCTGGACAGCCAAATCAACCCTGGGTCGCGGGTAGTCACTACCGTTTGAAGCGTGATCCGGTCTGATCAGGGAATCGTGCTCAGGTCCTACCCGTTCGGGGAGGCCGACCGGGTTGTCGTTCTCCTGAGCCCGAATCGAGGCAAGCTTCGCACAGTGGCGAAGGGCGTCAGGAAGACCAAAAGCAGGTTCGGTGGTCGCCTGGAACCGTTCACCCACGTCGACCTGGTCGTCTACGAGGGCCGCAATCTGGACACCATCACTCAGGTCGCCGTCATCGAAGCCTTCCCGTTTCTGCGTTCCGACCTCGACCGGGTGATGTCGGCGGGCACCATGGTCGAAGCGATCGACGCCGTCGCCCAGGAAGGCCAGAATTCGACCCGACTCTTCCTCCTCCTGCAGCGTGGACTGAAGGCTCTCGATGCCGGTGGGGGCGGACACGATCTGGTGAGCGCTTTTCTCTTGAAATTGGCGGGCGTTGTCGGGGTAGCGCCTGCCCTTACCAAGTGCGCTTCCTGCGGCGGCACCGACACTCTTGACCGCTTCAGCTTCTCCGGGGGGGGAGTCGTCTGCGCGAACTGTCGGTTCGAAGGGGCTGTTCGCCTGCGGCCCGGGCTCACTGCGTACCTGGCCGGGTTGGCGGCTGCCGATCTGTCGCTGCTGCCACCGACCGATCCGGTCCTGGCCGGGGAAGCGATGGGGGTGACGCGCAGGTTCGTCGAGTTCCACCTCGATCGGCGGCTGTCGTCCCTGGCGGTCCTGGGTGATTGATTGCCGGTCGTCGCAGTGACCGATGAAGCCTCCGACAGCCTTGATCTGAGCCGGCTCGATCCCAACCGGGTACCAAGACACGTTGGCCTGATCCTGGATGGGAACGGCCGCTGGGCCAACGCTCGCGGCCTGCCTCGCACGGCCGGTCATGCCGCCGGTGAGGCCGCCCTGTTCGACACCGTCGACGGCGCTCTCGAGATCGGGATCGGCTGGCTGACTGCATTCACCTTTTCAACCGAGAACTGGGACCGCGATCCCGAAGAAGTCGAATTCCTGATGTGGTTCAACGAAGACCTCCTCACCCGGCGCCGCGACGACCTGCACGAGAAGGGTGTACGGATGCGGTTCGTGGGAGATCTCAACGATTCGCGGGTCCCGGACCGGAACCGGCGGCACATGGCGGAGGCGGCCCAGCTCACCGCCCGAAACGATCGCCTCAACCTTGTGTTCGCTTTCAACTACGGGAGCCGTCGGGAGATCACCGCCGCGGCCAGGCTCCTCGCGGAGGAGGCGGTGCTCGGAGTCCTCGATCCCAAGACGATCGACGAGGAGGCAGTTGCCCGACACCTGTATCTGCCCGCCATGCCCGACCTCGACTTGATCATTCGATCCTCAGGTGAGCACCGGTTGTCCAACTTCTTCCTCTGGCAGGCCGCCTATGCCGAGTTCTGGTTCCCCGGGATCCTGTGGCCCGATTTCAACCGCCACCACCTCCTCGACGCGGTGATGGATTACCAACAGCGAGAGCGCCGCTTCGGAGGCGCCCGTGACGAGGTCGGTTCCAACCCGGGCGATCGCGGCTCGCTTTAAGTCAGGTCGACCACCGTCCGGAACCACCAGGCAACGCCTCCGGTGATCCAGAGGACGGCGAGAACGGTCGGAAGATGCGCGAGCCAACCGGCTCCTCGCCGCCAGGCAACCACAAGACCAGCGGTGACGGCGTAGACGGCTAGCCGCCAAAGATTTGAACCGGGGACCTCGACGAGGAGCTGAAAGGCCAGAAGGGCCGCCGGCGGGGCGCTGAGGAGGAAGTTGGCCCAGGTGGGCAGCCTCCACCGTGTCTCCAGCCAGCGAAGGGCGGACTCGAGGATGACGATGTAGACGAAGCATCCGAAAGTGAATCCGGCGACGGCGACCCAGGTCGGTCCGAACCGGACGAAGTCGATGTTGTTCGGGTCGAGCGCGATGACCCGGGCCAACAGAGGGGCCGTTAGCAACGCACTCAGCCAGATGCTCTTGGGAAGTGCCCCTCGTATGGCCCCGTAAGCCAACCCGATCAGGACGCCGATCATCGTTCCGGCGATGACGAGAAAGAGAGTCCCCTCGACCGTGAAGTCGCCCGCCCGATTGCCACCCTCGGTCAACCTTCCTGCCCGCCCGGACGTGATCGTCAGCAGTCGCATGGTCCCCCGCAGCCCGATCACACCGATCCCGACAAACCCGGCTACCCCACCGGCGACAGCCAGGCGCGCGGCCCGAGCGATCATCTGGGTCAGATCGGGCCGGAGACCCGAAGGCTCCCTTGTTTCAGAAACGAAGACTCTCGACGCCACGAGATCAGTTTGGTCGGCGAGAATGGAACGCGATGCCTGCCGCCGCCATCTCGATCGTGTGGAGGACGGCGAAAATCGCCAGGGCGATCGTGGTCTTTATCGGCCCGAAGCCGTCTTCGCTGGTCAGCCAGATCAGGGCGAGAGTGCCACCAATCGCCACCGCCGCCAGAATGACTCTCAGGACTCTCGGCCAATTGCGGCGCCCGAAGGCCAGGCCGCCGATGATCGTGCCCGGCAGCATGATCGACCCGGCACCCGCGCCCAGGAGGATCAGTGGGGCGGCAAACAACCGCCACCATCCGCGGTGGCCTCTCCGGGCGAGAGCGTAAGCGGTTCCGAGCCCGAGACCGGCGAGAAGGGCGGCAGCCAGAATGAAGCCTGTGCCTGACCAGGTGAACTCGGGGTCGGTGGAGATGAACCTCATCCAGAGCCTCATCAATATGCCCCAGAGCAGACCTGCGATGGCGCCGGAGATGATCGGATGCCGCAGCCAAAACGAAGTCCTCCGGGCCCCTGGGAGAATGTCGCCCGAGTATGAAGTGCCCGAATGAGAGGTGCTTGAAGCTGTGTCCATGGTGATAGGACGAGTGCGGTGGCCCCGGCGGGTGACAGGTCACCTGAGCGGCGGGTCCGGTTCGTCCGTCTATCAAATGACGGCGTTGATGGCGTCAACGGAGGAACTGACGGGCCCGGGTGTCTCCTGGACGAGCTT
>DATEEG010000296.1:0-5404 GCA_035281305.1 Acidimicrobiia bacterium
CCTTCCTCGGCCCAGGCCCAGACATAGACGTCACCGAACCCGGCCACCGTCGACGGCGTCATCGCCGCCACCTCCGCCGGAGTTCTCACCTGCACGACCAGGTACGGGCTGGGCATGAGCACCTCGGCACTGTCGATCGGCATCAGACCGGATCCAAAATCGGGCGCCATCGCCTCGACTGGTTGGTTTCCGGCGCCATCGATCCAGGTCGTGTCTCCCACCTGGCGAATCTTCACAGGACCTATCGAGCACTCGATCCCCCCGGGGTCGATCGGACCCAGGTTGAGAAGGATCCAGGCTGCCCCGACCAGCGGGTGACCGGCGTAAGGGATCTCGACGGCTGGAGTGAAGATTCGGGCCTTGGGCATCGTCCCTTCGAACCAACTCAGGAAGATGGTCTCGGAGAAGGCCAGATCGGTGGCGATCTGCTGCATCTTGGCGTCGTCGAGACCGAGGATGTCGGTGACCACGCCCAGCGGATTGCCACCCGCTCCGTCCCTGGTGAACACTCGCAGCACGTAACAATGCCGTGGCATCGGAGCGAAGATACCCGACTACCGTCGCCCACCGTGATCGACCGTCCGAACCTATGAGTGGTTGCACGCCGACCGAAAGGGCCCGGCCGCACCGTGCCTGACATCCTTGGCATCGATACCTTGTTCGCCGAGTTGGTGACCGGCCTCGGCCTGGCCTTGCTCATTGGCAACCTCCTCGCCTGGCGCAAACATCGAAGAGGGGAACGTCCCCGCGGTGTCGAAGGCGAGTTCCGTCAGGGCCGGGTGCTGTTCCTCCTGGTCATCGGGCTGCTGATGACGGTGTGGGGGGTGGCATCGATGCTCGCCGGCAGCCCCGATACGACCACCAGCGCTGTCTCGAGGACCCTTTGGTAACCTGGCTCAGCCCTACCCCGCGGATGTAGTTCAACGGCAGAACACGGGCTTCCCAAGCCCGGAGTGGGGGTTCGATTCCCCTCATCCGCTCAAGCTCTCGACACCCGCAGGTGAACACCGGCCGGGACTCGGTGATCGGTTGCTCTCTTTACACTCGCGAACCGATGATCCTTTCTGATCGCGACCTGAAGGTCGAACTCGAGTCGGGCCGCGTCGTGGTCGACCCCCTCGGGGCCAACGCCATCCAGCCATCGTCCATCGACCTGCGCATCGGCCGCCACTTTCGGATCTTCGCCAACACTCGCTATCCGTACATCGACGTTCGCAAGCCGATGGAGGGACTGACTGAACTGGTGGAAGTGACCGGCGAGGAGCCGTTCATCCTTCACCCGGGCGAGTTCGTCCTCGGGACGACGCTCGAGAGGGTCGCCATCCCCGACGACCTGGTCGGACGATTGGAAGGCAAGAGTTCTTTGGGGCGCCTGGGCCTGCTGATCCACAGCACCGCCGGGTTCGTCGATGCCGGATTTGCCGGAAACCTCACGCTGGAACTCTCGAATGTGGCCAACTTGCCGATCACCCTCTATCCGGGCATGAAGATCGGTCAGATCAGCCTCTTCCGCATGAGCTCACCGGCCGAGCGCCCCTATGGATCGACGCGGCTGGGGAGCAAGTACCTTGACCAGGTCGGTCCGACCCCTTCTCGCTATTGGGAGAACTTCGAGGTTCAGCCCGACACTTCCGAAGGGCCCGGCTCCAAAGGTGCCAGTTCCAGATAAGCGCGCTCGAGAGCCTCTCGGGCGTAGTTCTCCTCGTACGGCGATCCCCTCAGGTCGATCTCCTCCACATCCAGCCCGGCATCGAGAGAGAGACGGGCCTGATGGGCGATCCAACCGAGATCGAACCTGCTCACAACGACGTACTCGACGTCGACCACATCCCCGTGGCCCGGCACCACGATCGTGCGGGCCTCGGCCGCCAGGCGCCCAACCGTGTCGAACCAGGCGATCGGAAACGAATCGCCGAAGCTGGGGGGCGACCCCTCTTCGATCAGGTCGCCCGCAAAGGTCACGTCGTCGGCATGAAGAACGGCATCGCTGTTGGTGTGGCCACGACCGTGATACGACATCTCGACGGTGCGGTTGCCCAGGTCGACTATGGCGCGCTCCTCGAAGGTCTCAGTCGGAGGCGTCACCACCACACTGTTGAATCCGTCTGCTTCCCCCGGATAGTCGGCGAGCAGCTCGTCGAGAGGGGAGAGGCCCCTTTCGCTCAACTCCCTCCGGCAGTTGACATGCCCCCAAATCACCGACTTCTCGAAGACCTGGTTTCCGAAGGCGTGATCCCAGTGATAGTGGGTGTTGAACACCCACCCCACCGGGAGCGGCGTGACCAGCCGGAGGTCGGACCGCAATTCCGCGGCGTGGCCGGGATGGGATCGGGTGTCGATCAGCAGCACGGCCTCTGCTCCGACAACCAGACCAATGTTCTGGTCGAGAAACTCGTATCGACGACGGAAGATGCCGTCGCCGAGTTCCTGCCAGCGATCGGAAGCTGCCACCTTACGACCCTAACAGGGGACTAGTTAGTCCGAACGACCTAGATATGGACCTCAACCGGGAAGCCAAGTCCACCGATACCAGGTCGGACAGCAGATTGGTGACCGGTCGAAATCTCTCTCCTCCTTCCAGAGAGACTCTTCCCAAGATCCTCCATCGGGCGGTTACCAGGGATGGAAAGCGGCTCCCAAGAGCCGCTTTCCGCCTTTCCGGGATCAAGTTGCATGCCGGAGGCCTCAGCCGGTTGGGGTGCGCATGTCCGCCATCAAGACCAGGAGCTCCTCCCCGAACGCTTCGAGCTTCACCGGTCCGATTCCCTTGACCCGGGCCAGAGAGGCTTCGTCGGCCGGGAGGCTGATCGCCAGTATCCGCAGGGTCTCGTCGGAGAGAACGGTGTAGGCCGGCTTGCCGTTGGCCCTCTGGGTTCTCCAGGTTCGGAGCCGTTCGAAGGCCTTCGAATGGTTGGGGTGGGCCAGGCGGCGGGGAACACCGAGCACCCTGACCACGGCCCCGAACTCGACGCTGAGGCGGGCCCCTGCGTCGCCCACCCTGGTTATCGCCCCGTCATCGTCGACATCGACTACCTCGTGGAGGTAGCCGCCGTGGTCGAAGCACAAGCCGACCTGCGCTTCCACCGGATCGACCGCAGGCGCCGGTTCCGCTGATTCTTTCTTTGGCGGCCGGGAAGGGACCAACCTCGTCTGGACGACCACGGGGGCCGGGGAGCCTGGTTCCCTCATCTCGGCGAGGAATAGCGAGGGGGGCTTGCCGGGGACCAGGGTCACACTCGAGATACCTCGGGTGAGACCAACGTGGAAAATTCGGCGCTCCTCCTCGATGCCCTCGACGAGGCGGTGGGGCATCAATCCGGCCGTGACGTCATGGAGGATGACGTGTTCCCACTCTCGACCCTTGACCGCGTGGATCGAGGCCAGAGTCACTCCGGCCGGGTCGTTGGGAACGCTGAGGGCATCGGTCAGCCACGCCCCGAAGCGGGCGGGGTCGGGCTGGAGCTGGCCGAGGACCATCAGGGCGTCGAGGTCATCACGATGTGACGCCACCGCCCCATGACTCCAGCCATCGAGCGATGTCGCACTCTGCTCCAGACCGTCCGCACCCACTCGAAATCGGATCTCGTCGAGGACGTCGACGGTCGAGCCATCCCCGGCGACTTTTCGGACAGCGACCAGGTCAGCCATGAACTCGGTCGCCTTGCGGGCGTCGCGGTCGCTCGCCTTGCTTTCGAGCCAGTTGATCAGACGATCGATTTCGCCTAGGGACCGCTGGCGGGCAATGAGGTCGAGGAGGGAGTGCCTCATTCCTCGCTTGGGCCGGCGGGCGGCATGTCGGAGATCGGCGGACCGGAGCGAACCATCGGCCGCGGTTCCGACCGACAGCCAGGCCAAGGCGGCGCCGACGGCTGCCCGCGTGAGAAACCGGCGGTCGACTCCGCCGTTGGTGGCGATGCCGTGATGGCGCAAGAGCACCTGGACGGGAGCCAGGGAGGCGTTCACCCTGCTCAGCACGGCCAGGTCCGTCGGAGGAGACGCTTCGAGCAACTCGACGACCCGGGCGGTGGTCCGCAGAGCAGCCGGCTCATCGCCGTCCATCACCCGTAACGCCGAAGGGTCTTCCACCGCACCCGGCCGCGGCCGGATCCGTTTGTCGACCCTGAGGGCGTTGCGGGAGAGAACATTGGAGGCGGCGCTCACGACGCCGGTCGGGCACCGGTAGTTGACCTCGAGAGCGTGCGTGGACGAACCCGGGAAGAAGTCGCTGAACCTGACCAGCCATTCGGGGGTGGCCCCGGCGTAGCCATAGATCGTCTGGTCGTCGTCTCCCACCCCGAAGACCTCGCCGGCCGGCCCGGACAGAAGACGAAAGAGCAACATGTGGGCTGGAGTGAGATCCTGGAACTCATCCACCAGCAGCAGGCGGGCAAAGCGCTGGGTCCGATGACGAAAGGCCGCGTCCGACATCAGTCGAGAGATCGCCCCGATGACCTGTTCGTCGAAGTCGGCCTCGTTGCGCTCGCCGAGAAGGGCCCGATAACGGACCGACACGTCCTCGAGGCCGACCACATCCGGCAGGTCCTCGACAACGTCGTCCGGGTGCTGGAATCCGAGCCGAATGCGGCCGAGAGCTTCCAGCCAGGGGGCGACCGGATCGGTTTCGACCCTTCTCGGCATTTCGACGAGGGTGGACAACAACTCCCGGACCGTCGCCTCATCGATGGTTCGGATTGAAGGAGGGAGCAACCGCAGCCCGAGGGCGTTGAGCGTGCGCACCCTGAGTCCGCGGAGGTCGGACGTCCGACTCCGGAGTTCTTCGGCCGCCCTCCGGTTGAAGGCCACCACCGCAATTGCATTGGATGGCACATGCCAGCCGGTGAGCAAGAGGCGGGCCCGCTCGGTCAGGACCCTGGTCTTGCCCGATCCGGCCGGTGCGATGACCCGGGCGCCCCCGCCCGGGTGCAGGACCGCGGCTAGCTGGTCAGGGGCGAGTTCGGCATCGGTTCGATTGTCCCCGAGCGGCTCCAGCCGGCCATGCTCGATCGAGATCCGATGGAGAACGGGCTTCCCGATCCGGCGCGCGAGCCCGATGTCGATGGGGCCACCGTCGCAGAAGATCTCGGTGTCCCCCACAACGACGAAATCCACCCCCTCGCCCGGGCTCGCTCCGAGCTTGGTTGCGTCGACAGACCATCGATAACGCAGATCGGCGCTGCGTCCATCGACCGAATTGGCCCACACACCGTGATGGAGGCGCTCGCCGACGAAGTCGTGCATCACTGTCAGCTCCCAGGGTTGGAGGCCCGCGACGCTTTCCTGGGGGGGCTGGTCGGGATCGTCGAGACCCAGGCCCGGGACCAGGGAGATCACGAGGGGCTGGCGAGTCCGCCAGGAATGACCCAACGCATCGGCCACGGCGGCGCTGACCGTGGCCACCTCGACC
>DATEEG010000297.1:0-3638 GCA_035281305.1 Acidimicrobiia bacterium
CATGTCGGTGTGGAAGCCGGGATAGGGCAGTGTGGCGAAGTCGACAGGTTTCGGCCGATCCGGACCATGTACTCGCAGCCAACCATCCCCCCGTTCGACCTCGCATCCGGCCTCTTCCAGCTTGACCAGTTCCATCCGCAAGTGGGTCGGGACGCATCCGGTTACGGTCACGTCCCCGCCGGTGATCGCGGCCGCGGTGGCGAAGGTGCCGGCTTCGAGGCGGTCGGGGATCACACGATGCTGAGCAGGTGCGAGGCCGGAGGTTCCCTCGATATGGATGATGGGCGTGCCGGCTCCGCTGATCGAAGCTCCCATCGTGACGAGCTGCTCGGCCAGATCGGTGATCTCCGGTTCCCGGGCGGCGTTGACGATGCTGGTCTCACCCTTGGCTAGCACTCCGGCAAGCATCAGATTCTCGGTCGCGCCAACCGACGGAAAGGACAACTCGACCTCGGCTCCCACCAAACCACCGTCGGCCTGAGCCTCGAGGACGCCGTGTACCAGACGGAAAGAGGCGCCCATCTGCCGCAGACCCTCCAGGTGCATGTCGATCGGTCGAGCTCCGAGATCGTCACCACCGGGCAGGGCAACCCTGGCCTGGCCGCACCGGGCCAGCAGCGGTCCGAGAACGACGATCGACGCTCTCATCTGCCGGACCAGCTCGAGCGGCGCCTCCGGGTTCAGGTCCTCCGGCGTGACGAGCCACAGGGAGCCGTTCTCGCGGCGAACGTGACATCCGAGATGGGAGAGGACGTCGCCCATCAACGTGACATCGTGAATCTGGGGAACGTTGGTGAGTTGGTGTCGCCCCGGAGCGAGGATGGCGGCAACCATCTCCTTGAGGGCGGCGTTCTTGGCGCCGGAAACTCCAACGGTGCCGCGGAGCTGGTGCCCGCCCTCTACGGTGATCTCGGGCATCGGCCGATCTTACGGCCGGTCCGGCCGAACCTGGGTGGTGTACCGTCCGGAGCAACATGCGAGTCGCTGTCGCCGCTGACCATGCCGGATTCGAACTCAAGCAGCATCTGGCCAAATTCCTCGCCGCTGAGGGTCATGCCGTCTTCGACCTCGGAACTCACGACACCGAGCCGGTCGATTATCCCGATGTGGCGATGACCGCGGCCCGGTCGGTTTTGGACGGGAAAGCAACGCGGGCGGTGCTCATTTGCGGGTCCGGGGCGGGGGCGTGCGTCGCCGCCAACAAGGTCAGGGGAATCAGAGCGGGTGTCGCCCACGACACGTACACGGCCCATCAAATGGTCGAACACGACGACGTCAACATTCTCTGCCTGGGTTCCCGGGTCATCGGAACAGCCCTTGCCGAGGACCTGACCCGGGCCTTCCTCGCCGCCGAATTCTCCGGAGAACCCCGCCACCGCAGACGACTCGCCAAGATCGAATCGATGGAAGGGACCTAAGAAAAACCGCGAACCTAATGCTATGCCGTGCGGTTTTCGCCGGAAATAGCCCGCGGTTTTGGGCGAGGCCCAGGTGGACAGCGCCCGCCGCGAATCCCAGGGCTATTTCCGGCGGAAAGCGCCGGAAATAGCATTAGGTTGCGGGTCGGTTCCGGAGGGGACGGGCGGCCTTTACCATTCAGGGGCGTTGGCCCCGTCGTCCAGCGGCCTAGGACGCTGGCCTTTCAAGCCGGAAACGCGGGTTCGAATCCCGTCGGGGCTACTCGACCGTTGGGCATCCACGGCCTCTCTCCCTCAAGTGATGTGGGACCAGGCTGTGCCCGGTCCCACATCTTCCCTCCGAATCGCCAAACCGGATCTCCGGTTCAACCGTAAATGTCGGCCCGGCCTGTCCCCATGACATCAATCCGACGAGAATCATGTCAGGGCGCCGACACGGGTGGACATTGAGAGATGATGGGGAAAGTTCCACCGGGGAACCGCACGACCACCTTTGAGTCGCTCTACAGGGAGCATCGACTTCCAGTGCTTGCCTACTGTCAGCGCCGAACCAAGCCAGAAGACGCCGCCGACGCCTGCGCCGAAACCTTCCTCGTGGCCTGGCGCCGGGTCGAGGACATCCCTCCGCCTCCCGCGACTCTGCCTTACCTCTACGGCATCGCCGCACGCGTTTTGTCCAACCACCTGAGAAGTCTGCACCGTCGATCACGTCTCGATGCCAGGCTCGCGAACCTCGCGGTGGCTCCGCCGGCAGATCCGTCGGCGCTCGTCGTCCAGAGTTCCCGTGATCAAGAAGTCGTCGCGGCCGTCCGGAAGCTCAAACCGCGGGACCGCGAGATCGTGATGCTCTTCGCCTGGGAGGACCTGACCCGCGACGTCATTGCCGAGATGATGGGAGTGACCAGAGCCACCATCGATCAGAGGATTCATCGCTCGTACCAGCGGTTGGCTCGCATGCTCGAGCCGACCCTCGAAACCCAAGCAATCAAATCCCCTCCGATTGCCGGAAAGGGAGGAACATGACGCTCGACCAGATCGATCAGATGGTCCGACAGGCGAACCCTGTCCCGGACCTGACGGTGCTCGAACCTGTTGATGCGTCAGTCCTCGTGCTCAATCAGCAAAGGAGGACGGATATGCAGACCCATGACCGAGTCGAGGTCGACCAGGACCAGGACCAGTCGAAACGGGGGCTTCTCGTTGGGATCGCCGCGGCAGCAGCCATCGTGGTCGGTGTCCTGGTATGGGTCCGGCCGATGGTTGCCCCGGTGGCAGCCGCTCCGGTCGAGGTGGCTACGGCCTTTGTCGAGGCCTACGCGGCCTTCGACGCCGACAAGGCGGTTTCCTATTTGACCGACAGCGCTGTGGCTGAGTTCGGAGGATTCGATGGGGACTTGGAAGATCTGCCGCTTGGGCTCCGGCAAGGCCAGGCGGCAGGATTCCAGTGGTTGTTCGACACGTGCGAGGTCAGCGGCAGTTCGCCCTCAGGAGCCTTGGTTCGTTGTGCCTACGCCTACCACGGCATTCGCTCCGACGAGATCGGGCTGGGACCGTACACGGGCAGCTGGTTCGATATCACGGTCCTGGACGGAAAGATCGTCTCCGTATCGGACCAGATTCAATACTCGTCGAATGGATTCTCGTCTGAGATGTGGGAGCCCTTCGCCAGTTGGGTGGCCGAGACCTACCCGGACGATGTCGCCGTCATGTATAAGGACTCTTCCCAGGCAGTGCCCAGCATCACTGAAGAGTCGAACCAGTTGTGGGAACTGCGCACCCGGGAATACGTGGGTGTAGCGCAGCAAAGGGCCGTTGGATTGGTCACCGCGTTCATCGACGCGTATTCGGCCTTCGACGTCGATGCTGCGGCCGCCTTGCTGGCCGCCGACGCGGACGTTTCCCGGCTCGAGGCGGGCGTAGAAGGCTGGCACCTCGGTAACAGATGGCTAGAAGCGGTCGGATTCAAGGTGGTGCTCGATTCGTGTGCGATACAAACGGATTCGCCCCCTGGAACAGTGCGCTGCCTGTTTGCCTTCCACGCCATCCGATCGGACGAGATCGGGTTGGGTCCGTTTGGCGGCAGCAGGTTCGAGTTCAGAATCGTCGGTGGTGAGATCGCCTCGGCCTCGATGATGTGGAATATCGAAGAGTTCGGACCACAGGTATGGGAGCCCTTCGCCACATGGTTGGCCGAGACCTACCCTGACGATGTCACCGTCA
>DATEEG010000298.1:0-5134 GCA_035281305.1 Acidimicrobiia bacterium
CCACCCGCCGCTCTTGGTCCTTGTACTTGAACCGGACTCTTCTGCGTTCCGAAATCGCCTGAAACAGATCACCCAGAGTCTCGGCGGCCTCCCCGAGATCGGCGGCCAGAGGTTCCACCGCGCCGGCCAGGCGCGCCCCCCCGAGTTTGAGGATCGCTCCCGGGGCGGCGGGCTCACCGCCCAGGGTGACAGTCTGCGCCGCCTGGAAGAGGGCCACCCGTTCCTCGTCGGTGAGTCCCGGATCGGCCAGCCGGTACTTGTTCGGGTCGACCACATAACCGTGTTCCACTTCCCAGCCGTCGGTCGGTCGCAGTTCGATGGGTATTCCTATGCGTCGAAGCAGGTCCTTGTCGCGTTCGAACATGCGGTGGAACGCATCATCGGAGTCGGCCGAATAGCCGGGGATCGTTCGGCGAATCTCCTCCGCCAGCACGGGCCGGGGAGAAGTCAGCAGCATCACCAGCAGGTTGATAAGTCTCTCGAGAACGTTTTTCATGCGTGGTGCGTCTTGCGTGGTGCGTGGTGCGTAACGAACTTAGACGTGATCCTCCGTGCCAGACCCGTTTTTAGGTAACACGGAAAACGCACCACGCACCACGCACCACGAGATTGAATCCCTACAGCGATTCGATCAGACGGTCCACCCGGTCGTCGTAGGCCTTGAACGGGTCCTTGCAGAGAACGGTTCGCTGGGCCTGGTCGTTGAGCTTGAGATGAACCCAGTCGACGGTGAAGTCCCGTCGCTTGGCCTTGGCAGCCTTGATGAATTCGCCCCGCAAACGGGCTCTGGTCGTCTGGGGAGCCAGAACCATGGCCTGGGCAATGTCGGCATCGCTCACCACCCGGTCGACCATCCCCTGTCGGAGGAGGAGGTTGTAAATGCCCCTCGTCCGGTCCACGTCGTGATAGGACAGATCGAGCATCGCCAGACGGGGGTGGGACAGCGGGAGCGAACGCTGCTCGCGGTAGCGCTCCAAGAGGCGGTACTTGATCACCCAATCGACCTCGCGGTCGAGAGACATGGGGTCCTTTTCGAGCCCTGTCAACAAGTGCTCCCACCGGTCGATCGCACCCTGCACTTCGGTGGGGAAACCCGGGTTGCGAGCGAAGCGGACCACCCTGTCGAAGTACTCCCATTGAATGTCGAGGGCGGACAGTTCCCGACCGTTGGCCAGGCGCACCTTGCGGCGGCAGGTGAGGTCATGGGCGATTTCCCTGATCGCCCTGATGGGGTTCTCGAGGGACAGGTCACGGAAAACGACGTCACGCTCGATCATCTGGAGGAGGGCGACGACGGTGCCCACCTTGACACTGGTGGCGTACTCGCTCATGTTGGAGTCACCGGCGATCACGTGGAGTCGCCGATAGCGCTCGGCATCGGCGTGGGGTTCGTCCCGGGTGTTGATGATCGGCCGGCTTCGGGTCGTGGCGGAAGAGACTCCCTCCCAGATGTGTTCGGCTCGCTGGGCCATCGAGTAGGTCGTACCGCGCGGCGTCTGCAGCAGCTTTCCGGCGCCGAGGAAGATCTGGCGAGTGACGAGGAATGGGATCAGGACGTCGACGGTTTTGTGGAAGTCCTTGTGGCGGCTGACCAGGTAGTTCTCATGGCAGCCGTAGGAGTTGCCGGCAGAGTCTGTGTTGTTCTTGAAGAGGTATATCTCGCCGCGGATGCCCTCTTCCTCCAGGCGTTGTTCGGCTGAATGCACGAGGGACTCGAGGATGCGCTCCCCCGCTTTGTCGTGAGCCACGACGTCCTTGAGGGAATCGCACTCCGGGGTGGCGTACTCGGGGTGGCTCCCGACGTCGAGGTAGAGCCGCGCCCCGTTCTCGAGGAAGACATTCGACGAACGACCCCACGACACCACCCGTCGAAAGAGATAGCGAGCAACTTCATCGGGTGACAGTCGCCGCTGTCCCCGCAGCGTGCAGGTGACTCCGTACTCGTTCTCAAGTCCGAAAATGCGACGATCCACTTAGTGGCAGGCTAACCGCACCGTGCCCGAAGGTTTGCCGCCCCCGTTTTGGCGCGAAGAACCCGCACCAGAATGCGGGTTCTTCGCGCCATAACGGAGATCAAACGACGGCAGCCGCCGCCGGCTCTTCGGGCGTTCCCGCCAGAGCGCCGACGTAGACGCCGACGAGCACGATGACACCGCCGACAACCATCGGCAAGGTGATTGCCTCCGAGGCCAGGAGACTGCCGACGATGACGGTAATGACCGGGATCAGTGCCGTCGCGTACGAGGTGCCCGTGGCGGACCAGCGGCGCAACACGAACAGGAACAACCCGAAGAGTCCCACCGACCCGATCACAGCGAGATACGAAACAGCCACCCAGGTTTCGGTCTCTGCCGGAAACCCCCACGATTCACCGATCAGGCCGGAGGCACCCAGGAGCAACGGACCCCCGATAGCCATGGCAACCGCGTTTGTGGAGATCGGGTGAGCGGACGGAAGTAGCTTCAAGACCACTCCTGCCTCGGCGGCGGCGGCGGCCGAAGCCAGCATCGCCAGCAGTGACAACCACGGCAGCCGGTCGGCCCCGGTCGGGTTGGCCAGGATGACGATCCCCACCAGTGTGATCAGCGATCCGACCAGTCCCCGAACCCGGAACTTCTCAATTCCATGCAACGGGGCCAGGAACACGGTGAACAGGGGCGTCGCCGCAAACAGCACGGCCCCGATCCCGGCGGGCAGAGTTGTCAGGGCCCAGTACGCCAAACCGTAAGCCGCGGTGAAGTTCAGCAACCCGTAGAGCACCGCCGCCTTCAGCGCCTTCCCCCGGGCCAGCGGAAGCCGCCGCAGCGCCACAACCGCCAGCAGGATCAGCGCGGCGACTGTGAATCTGACCCCGGCACCGAGCATGGGGGCCAATTCGCGGTTCGAGAAGCGGACGGCGACGAAGTTGAACCCACCGATGAGAACGAAGGTTCCGAACGCGAACAGGGTTGCCCGATCGGGCATCTTCAGGCGAGCTGGTCGGCGGTGAGGCGCCGGAAGGTGCGGCGCCCATTCTTCCGGTCGAGGACCGCGGCTTCCCAGCCTTCGGGATCACGACCCTCAGAGGTGCGAAAGGCGGATTTTCCGAGAGCAACGGCCGCTTCGAGGGTCATGCCCTCTGACCAACCCTGTCGCAGGGCTTCCGTCAGTGCTTCGGCTTTGCCGCCGATGGCTGTGACTCGCCGCTCATCGTTGAGGGTGCCGTCGTAGGAGATCCGGTAGATCCGGTTGGGCTCCCCGACCTCGGCGATCAATACTTCGACCTCGTAGGGTTTGAGCTCACGCGAGAAGATGGCCCCGAGAGCCTCCGAGAAGGTCGTGGCCAACGCCTGCGCATTGACGTCATCCCGGCTGTACAGGTAACCCATCAGGTCGGCCTGACGTATGCCGGCCTTTCGCAGTGTCTCGAATTCGTTGTAACGGCCCACCCCCGCAAAGGCAATGCGGTCGTAGACCTCGCTGATCTTCTTGAGAGCGGTGGACGGGTTCTCGGCCATGATGAGCAGGCCGTCGGCATATTCGATCACGGCGATCGACCGGCCGCGGGCAATGCCCTTGCGGGCGAACTCGGCCTTGTCCCGAACCTGTTGTTCGGGAGGAACGTAGAAAGGGAGGCTCACCTGATCTGCTCCACCGCCAACTCCGCAGCCGGGCGGATCACGTCGTCGGCCAACTCGCGCAGGCCCGCGCTATCGACGACCATGACGTTGGGGAGGATCCCGCGGCGAAGGTCGGGACCACCGGTAGCGGTGTCCTCCTGGGCGGCCGACACCAGGGCGCCGACCGCGACCTTCACGGCGTCATCCGCCGAGAGACCCTCGCTGAAGGCCGTGCGGAGGTAAGACTTCGCCAGGCTGGCGCCCGAACCGGTCGAACCGAAGTCCTGTTCTTCGTAGCGACCTCCCACCACGTCGTATGTATAGAGGCGTCCCCTTCCGGCCAACTCGTCATAACCGGCGAACAACGGCACGACCACCAGACCCTGAAATGCCATGGGCAATTGGTTGCGCACCAGTCGGGCGAGGAACGCCGCTTTGCCTTCGAGGGACAGGCGGCTCCCTTCGATCTTCTCGTAATGCTCGAGTTCGACCTGAAAAAGCCTGACCATCTCGAGGGCCAGGCCGGCCGTCCCGGCGATGGCCACCCCGGAGTGGGAGTCGGCCGCGAAGACCTTGCGGATGTGGCGATGGGCCACCAGGTTGCCTTCGGTGGCCTGCCGATCGCCGGCCATGACCACGCCGTCCTTGTACCGAAGCGCCAGCACCGTGGTGCCGACCGGTGCCGAAACCGACCGAACATCGGCTGGAACCTCCAGACGCCGCGTGTAACCGAGGGTCAACAGCAAATCACTGAAGCTGGAACCTGGTGCCGGGATGTCGAATAACAGAGGAAGACGAGGTCCCGGGCTCACTCCCCGCCCTTCTGGATGTAGTTCTTGACGAACTCCTCGGCGTTCTCTTCGAGCACCTGATCGATCTCGTCCAGTAGTTCGTCGAGTTTCTGGTCGTCGGCCTCGCTGCGGGGAGAGGCCGTCTCTTCCTCGACCTCGGGGCGCTCCGTCTCTTTCGAGCGGCGAGACTGTTCACGTTCTGCCATCAGTGTCCTCCGAGTGCGGTAATCAAACCGGCGGCGTCGTCCACCGAGTCGAGCAGATCGCCCACTCGCAGACGATCGCCGCGCAGCGGTTCCATCATAGGAACCCGCTTGAGATGGGCTTCGCCCACGTCAAATACCAGTGAATCCCAGTTCGCGGCGACCAACGAGCCGGGGAATTTGGAAACGCAGGTGCCGCGGAAGTAGGCCCTGGTTCGTTCCGGTGGTGAGATCTCGGCGTTCTCGATGTCCGCGTCGGTGAAGAGGCGGAGCATCTGCCCTTTGCCCGCCAGGTGCTGATACAGACTCCGGGCCGGATCGACATCGTGGTACTGGAGATCGAGGGCTTTGAGCTTGTGATCGTCCCACGAGAGGCCGTCGCGCTCGACGTAGCCCTGGAGAATGCGATGCTTGGCCGCCCAGTCGAGACGGTCGGCGGTTCGACCCGGGTCGACCTCGAGATCGGTCAGGATCATCTCCCAGGCGTCGACGACCTGTCGGGCGACTGCATCGTCGGAAAGCTCCGCCTCAACGTACTTCT
>DATEEG010000299.1:0-2441 GCA_035281305.1 Acidimicrobiia bacterium
CGGAAGTGCCGTTCTATCAACTGAACTGGCTCTCGATCTGATCGATCCCCTCATGCGCGGATCCGTGGTTCTGACTGCGGCACCTCTGGTCGAGGGGCTGGTCGCGGCAATAGTGCAGGCGGCGGGTGGTGCCTCCGCGGCGGAGGTCGCGGCCGAAGCTTCCCTGGGTTTGCTGGGCAAGGAAACGCAACTGGGTGTGGCCCACCTCGCCGCAGTTGATGCCTCGATACCACCGAGCGAAGTCACCGCCTATTTCATTGTCCACTCTGCGCACGGCCTCCATGCCCGACCCGCGGCGAGACTGGTGGGCGAGGTCAAGCGTTACGACGCCCAGCTCCAGCTGAGCAACCTCACCAACGGTTTAGGACCCGTCCCTGCCTCGAGTCTTACCAGGGTCGCCTCCCTCGGTGCCACCCGAGGTCACAAATTGCAGCTGACCGGAGCGGGGCGTCAGGCCAAGGACGCGGTCGAGGCCGTTCTCGCGCTGGCCGCGCGCAACTTCGACGAACGCGACAACGCATCACCAATACCCTCCAGCCCTGTTACCAGAGGGTCAGGACCTCTGCCCGCCTCTCCAGGAATCGCGGTTGGCCCGGCGATGATCGCGGGTCGTGGAACCATCGACCTGACGAGTGGACCGATTGGAGATCCGGGTCAGGAATGGCGCCGGCTGCGCGAAGCCCTCGCCGAAACCCGCACCGAGATCGGCCGGGTCCGAGCCCGCGTCGCTCGAGAGGCCGGCGAGGAGGATGCAGGGATCTTCGACGCGCATATCGCGCTGCTCGACGACGAGGACCTCATCGGCTCGACCCGTCAAGCCATCGATTCGGGCATCGGCGCCGCCCCCGCCTGGGGGGCCGTGATTGCCCGGGCCGCCGACGAATTGGCTCTACTCGATGATCAGTACCTCAATGCCCGCGCCGCCGATGTGCGCGGCGTGGGTGATCAGGTCCTGCGCCACATCGTGGGTGCTACCGGCCGCCGATTCGATCACCGTGGCATCCTCGTCGCTGAGGACCTCACTCCCGCCGACACGGCCGACCTCGACCGGTCGCTGGTTCTGGGAATCGTGACGGCGTATGGAAGCCCGAGCTCCCATAGCAGCATCCTCGCGCGCTCCCTCTCCATCCCGGCGGTGGTCGCCGCTGGACGTCATGTGCTCGATCTGGCCGAAGGCACCACCCTGGCCATCGACGGCGAGTCGGGAACTCTCCTGATCGATCCCACCGCCGAGACCGTCGAGGAGTACCTGCGCCGGGCCGAGAAACTAGACCAGGAACGAGCGGCCGCCTTTGCCAGGTCACGCAGCCGGGCCGAAACCAGCGACGGTGCTGCCATCGAAGTAGCCGCCAACATCGGTTCGCTCGCTGATGCCCGGCGCGCCGTGGAGGCTGGGGCCGACGCCATTGGTTTACTGCGGACCGAATTCCTCTTTCTGGGCCGGGCCGACAGCCCGAGCGTCGACGAGCAAGAGGAGATGTACCGGGCGATCGCCTCGACCCTCGATGGCCGCCGCCTCACCGTCCGAACCATCGATGTTGGTGGCGACAAGCCCCTGCGGTATCTGCCTGTCGGCGCCGAGGCCAATCCGTTTCTGGGAATGCGAGGAATTCGCCTCGGCTTGCAGCGTCCCGAGGTACTTCGAGATCAGCTTCGTGCAATCGTCCGCGTCGCCCGGGACTATCCCCTGTCGGTGATGTTTCCGATGGTGTCGGTGATAGATGAAGTCCAAGCGGCCCGTCGCATTCTCGACGAAGTGGCAGGCGGAGAACAGACCGGCGCTTTCGGGCTGAAGGTGGGGATCATGGTGGAGGTGCCCGCGGCGGCCTTGAACGCGGCTGCGTTCCTGCCCTACGTCGATTTCTTCAGCATCGGCACCAACGACCTCACCCAATACACCATGGCAAGCGAGCGCGGCAACGAATCGGTGTCGGGCCTGGCTGACTCGCTCGATCCGGCGGTCCTGGCATTGATCGAGCGAGTTTGTCGCGCAGCCAATCCGGCTGGGGTAGGCGTCGCGGTCTGTGGCGAGCTGGCTTCCGATCTGGTCGGGGTCCCACTTCTTATCGGGTTGGGAGTGGATGAGTTGTCGGTTTCAGTCCCATCGGTTCCGGGGGTGAAAGACGCCGTCCGTTCCGTCAGCCGGATGGAAGCTCGCGCCCTGTCGGAAAGAGCTCTTACCCTGGGAACTGCGGCGGCCGTCCGGGCATCGGTCGAACGGCTGCAGCATCTGGGGGAGGTCGGGCCAGACCCAGCGAGGTGATCCCAATCGGGCAAGGCCCTAGAACCTGTGCCCATCAAGGATCCAGCCGGGTGCCTGCGAGGATCAGACGACGTGGAATCATCTCAGCCCGTGGCCCATCACAGCCTCATTGTGGGCGGCGATATCCTCCTCGTCACACGTCAACGAATGGATCGAGAAGCGGCAGATGACCATTCCT
>DATEEG010000300.1:0-6404 GCA_035281305.1 Acidimicrobiia bacterium
CTGACCACAGCCGGCACAGCATCGACCTGAGCGAATCGGACAGCGACGATGACCTCGAACAGGAAGAAGTGGTCTCCCGGGTCAGCGCCCGTCCCTGGGAACGAGGCTGACTTAGACCTTGTCGATGCCGAGTCCGAGAGCGACTCCGTCGATGTCGAGCAGTGTCGATCCGTCGTTCGAGGTTCGCTCGAATGCCACCGCAAGAACCTCGGATTTGATGAACCCGGAATGCTCCACGATGGCATCGGCCAAACGCTGATCTTCGGTCGACCACACAACCTGGATCCGGTCGGTCACCGCCAGACCCGCTTCGCGTCGCAGGAGCTGAATCCGGCTTACCACCTCGCGCGCCAGGCCTTCGGCTTCGAGGCTGGGATCGGTGGTTATGTCTAAGGCAACGGTCAGCTGCCCGGCCGATTCGACCAGCGTTCCGGGAGCCGGGTTGCGTTGGATGATCAGATCGGCCCCCGTGATGGTGGTGCCGGCCAGGTCCAACCCCCCGCCCCCGGCGAGATAGTCGATCTGGTCGTTGTCGAGACCCTCGATGGCGGCCGCCACCTGTCCCATACGGGCACCCAGCCGCGGCCCGAGTTTGCGAAAGTCCGGTTTGGCACTGAGCTCCACCAAGCCTTCGCCGGCCGCAACGACCTCCACGCTTCGGACATTCAGCTCGTCCATGATCAATTCGGTGTGGTCCTTGACCGCTTGCCGTTGAGCTTCATCGTGGGTGATCACGGTGACGCTCTTCAGTGGTCTGCGGACCTTGAGCTGATGCTGCTTGCGAAGCCCGTGGCCGAGACCGACGACAGCGCGGACGGTTGCCATCGATGCCTCGAGATCCCGATCGATGACCTCCTCGTCGGCGACCGGGAAGAGGCAATGGTGAACGCTGGCCGGGGCGGTCGGATCCAGCCGGACCACCAGGTCCTGATAGATGTGCTCGGAGATGAAAGGAAGCACCGGGGCCAGAACGGTGACGAAAGATCTGAGGACCTCGTAAAGCGTGGCGAAGGCCGACAACTTGTCCAGGTCGTCCGTCTCGCGGGTTCGCCAGAACCGGCGGCGCGACCTGCGGACATACCAGTTGGTGAGGTCTTCGACGAAACCGAGTATCGGCGGCACCACATTGAACAGGTAGTAGCCCTCCATCTGCTGGTTGACATTGGCTACCAGACCCTGGAGCACCGAGACGATCCATCGGTCCAGTTCAGGCCGGGCGTCGACCGGTGGAGCCGCGGCCAGGTCGGCGGCCGTGACGCCGTCGGCCTCGGCGTAGGTCGTGAAGAAGGAGTACGTGTTCCACAGAGGAAGCAGGACGGTCCGGACCACCTCGCGCACCCCGTCGTTGTTGAAGCGCAGCGGCTCTGCCCGCAGCACCGGTGAGTTGACGAGAAACGCCCGCAGGGCGTCGGCTCCTTGCTCTTCGAGTATCTCCTCGGGATCGGTGTAGTTCCCCAGGCTCTTGGAGAGCTTGCGACCGGAGGCGTCGAGGACCATTCCGTTGACTACGCAATTGCGAAACGCCGGACTGCCGAACAGGGCCACGGCCAGAACATGGAGGGTGTAGAACCATCCTCGGGTCTGGTCCAGCCCCTCGGCGATGAACTGGGCCGGGTAGGTGTCCTCGAATCGTTCCCGGTTCTCGAACGGATAGTGGAGCTGGCCGTAAGGCATCGAGCCGGCCTCGAACCAGGAGTCCAGCACCTCGGGAACTCTTGTCATCGTGGCTCCGCATTCCTCGCAGGGGAAGGTGACCGGGTCGACGATGTGCTTGTGGAGGTCGGTCAGCCGGACGCCGCTCCTCTCGGCTAGTTCGTCGATCGAGCCGAGGCAGACCTGGTGTCCATTCGGACACTCCCAGATCGGGATGCAAGAGCCCCAATACCGGTTCCGAGACACAGCCCAGTCGCGGGCGCTTTCGAGCCAGTTTCCGAAACGTCGATGACCGACGTGATCGGGAACCCAGTGGATCGTTTCGTTGTGGGCGACCAGTTCTTCCTTTATCTGTTCGACTCTCACGAACCAAGACGGTATGGCTTTGTACATGAGAGGGGTACCCGTTCGATAACAGAACGGGTAAGAGTGTCGAATGCGGTCGTGGCGGTAGAGCCGGCCGCCCTCCTTCAAGAGTCCGATGAGGATCGGATCGGCGTCTTTGATGTTGAGTCCCGCCGCTTCCGGGACCGCTTCGGTGAATCTTCCCTGGGCGTCGATCGGATCCACCAACGCGTTCAGGCCTGCCGCCTGCAGCGTCAGGTAGTCGGCCTCTCCGTAGGCCGGAGCCATGTGAACCAGGCCGGTCCCGTCGTCGATCGTGACGAACTCGGATGCCAGGACCCGGAATGCGCCGCGATCGCGTTCTTCACCGAAATAGTCGAAGGGAGGGACGTATTCGATGCCGACCAGCTCCGAACCCATCGCCCTGGCTGCGGCGGACGGCGGTTCTTTCCAGTAGTTCGCGACGCGAGCAGCGGCGATCCAGTAGCGGTTGTCACCCTCGTCTATCCGCACGTACTCGATCTCCGGTCCAACCGACACTGCGAGATTCCCCGGGAGGGTCCAGGGGGTGGTAGTCCAGACGAGCAGCCAGTCGCCGGCTGTCACCGGGCCGCTTGATTCGATTACCTCGAGCTTCACCGTGATGGACGGGTCGTCCGTGTCTCGATAGTCGAGATTGGCCTCGAAATTGGAAAGCGGTGTGGCGGCGCCCCACGAGTAGGGCATCACCTTGAAGTCGCGATAGACGAGTCCCTTGTCCCACAGCTGGCGGAAGACCCACCAGACACTCTCCATGTAGGGGGTGTCCATGGTCTTGTAGTCGTCGTCCATGTCCACCCAGCGTCCGACCCGTCGTATCACCCGGCTCCAGGTCTCGGTGTTGGTGGTGACCAACGCCCGGCACGCTTCGTTGAAGCGGTCGATCCCGTAGTCGGCGATCTCCTTGGGACCCGAGATTCCCAGATGCCGCTCGACCTGCATCTCGATCGGGAGACCGTGGGTGTCCCACCCGAAACGTCGCTCGACTCGATAGCCCCGCATGGTCCAGTAGCGCGGCACCATGTCCTTGATGACGCTGGCGAGGAGAGTCCCGAAATGGGGGCTGCCGGTCGGGAACGGCGGCCCGTCATAGAAGACGTATTCCTGGTCCCGGGGTCGGATCCGGACCGACTCGGCAAAGGCGTCGAGGCGGTCCCAAAGCTCGAGAACCCCGTTTTCCAGGTCCGGAAAGCTGACCGAAGGGGGAACGCGTGTGAAATCTGATCGGGAGGGCATTAGGTGGAATGGTAAAGCGCGCATCGCGTTCGCTGTCCGCTATCGGCTGTCCGCTATCCGGCCGGAAGCCAAGGCGGATCGCGGATCGCGAACGCGAAACAGCGCGCCGCACAGGCACCCGCTAAACAAATAGCCGTCAGCCGTCACTATCGTTCCGGCCCAAACATGGCACGACAGCTCGCCGCCAACACAGTCAAACGCTTCAAGGTCCAGCTAGAAGCTGAGAAGATTCGCCTCGAGCGGGTCATCGAGGAGCACGAGCGCGAACTCGAGGAAGCCCGCATGACGGAGACGTCAGCCGAGCGAAGCCCCGACCCCGGCAGCGCCGAGGCCGGATCGATGAATTTCGAGTACGAGAAGGAGCTGTCCCTGGGCCAGAACACTGTCGACCTCCTTCGCAAGGTGGAGCACGCCCTCAGCCGGATCAAGGCCAAGTCCTACGGGACCTGCGAGACGTGCGGACAGCCGATTCCGGTGGCTCGACTCGAAGTGCTCCCTTACGTCACCGAATGCGTCACGTGCGCACGGCGGGGGTAGAGCCACGACGGACTGCGCGGTCGCACATCGTCCTTGCCTACACGATCGCAGGGGTGATCGTCGCAGGTGACATGCTCACCAAACGGTGGGCGGCCAGCTCATTTCGCGATGGGCCGCAGACGATCATTCCCGGGGTCCTGACCTTTCGATTCACCGAAAACCCGGGGGCGGCTTTTTCCTTGTTTCAGAACGCCGGCCCCTTCCTCGGAGTGGCAGCGGTCATCGCAGTGGGTGTCATCGGTGCTTCCCTAGCCAGGCCCAGGCCAACCCACGAAGCCGTTGCATTTGGCATGATCATCGGGGGAGCACTGGGCAACCTGATCGACCGGATCGCCCGTGGCGAGGGTTTCCTCGACGGGAAAGTGATCGACTGGGTCCAGCTTCCCAACTTCCCTACTTTCAACGTGGCCGACTCCTCCGTCTCGGTGGCGGTGGCAGTCCTGCTCATCGGCTCGTGGCGATCGGGGTCCGCGGCCTCGAAGCGGTCGAATTTCGAGAAGGCCATCGGTCAGGCGGGCCGTGATGAAGTCGAGGCTTGAGCAGGTCATCCCCGATCGTCTGGCCGGTGAGCGGGCCGACAAGATCGTTGCGGAGCTGGCCGGCGTTTCAAGGGAGAAGGCGCGCCGGCTGTTCGAACAAGGGGTCACTGTCGATGGGAGCCCCGTCGATCCCAACCACCGGATCTCCGGCGGATCGATCGAGTTCGCCCGACCGGTTGCGGACATTGGGACTGTCGCAGAGGACGTCCCTTTCGACGTGCGCTGGGAAGACGAAGCCGTGCTGGTCATCGACAAGCCGGCCGGGATCGTCGTTCACCCCGGTGCCGGCCGGAAGACCGGGACGCTCGCTTCCGGGCTCCTGCATCGCTATCCGGAACTGGAGGGCATCGGACAGGAGGGTCGGTGGGGGATCGTTCACCGTCTCGATCAGGGCACCTCGGGCCTGCTCCTCGTGGCGCGTACCGCGGGTTCGTTCGAGTTCTTGACCGCCGAGATGGCGGCCCGAAGAATCCATCGGTCTTATCTGGCCCTTGTGCATGGGGTACCGGCCATGCCGACCGGCACCATCGACGCCCCGATCGGGCGGGACCCGGTCCACCCGACCCGGAAGAAGGTCGTTCCCGACGGCCGCTCCGCTCGCACCCACTACCGCGTCAAGGAAGAGTTCGGCAAGACTTCTTTGCTCGAGGTCGATCTCGAAACAGGCCGCACCCACCAGATCCGCGTCCATCTCTCCACCATCGGCCATCCGGTCGTGGGCGATAGGTCGTACACGCGGCGGGCCGATCCGGTGCGGGTCAAGCGGATCTTCCTCCACGCCGCCCGGATCGTCTTCAACCACCCCGTGACCGGCGCCGAGATCATCGTCGAGTCGCCTTTGCCGGCGGATCTGGTGGCAGCGCTCGAGAGCATCCGTCGGGTGTTCCCGCCGACGGTCGGTACGGTGGAGTCGTGACGACCCCTCCCGAAAATCAGAACGTCCCGACCGCCCAGTCCGTTTGCTACCGGCACTCCGACCGGCCCACATTTCTTTCCTGTGCGCAATGCGGCAATCCGATCTGTCCGGAATGTGCAGTCCAGGGAACCGTTGGACAGTTCTGCCCCGACTGTGCCCGCCTGCGCGGCCAGCAGAAGATGGTGAAGCCCCGGGCGGCGAGGGGATCCATGGCGCGGACCGCCCCGGCCACCTTCGCCTTCATGGCCATCGCCATCGGCATCTTCGTGGTGACCCGCGGTTCGGATTCGTTGGAAGATCAAATGCTTCTTCTGTTCGCCCAGATCAATGATTTGGTGGCACGAGGAGACTGGTACCGGATCTTCACTCCGGTTCTGGTCCACGCCAACCTCACCCACATCCTGTTCAACATGTACGCGCTCTATCAGCTCGGTCCGGCCATCGAAGCAAGGGTCGGAATCCCGTCTTACCTGGGCCTGTTGCTGGCCGCCGCCGGATGGGGCGGCGCCTTCGCTTACCACCTGGGAGGGCCCGGGGACGCTCTGGTCGGGGCCTCGGGGGCGATCTTCGGGTTGTTCGGGCTCTGGTTGCACTCCGCCTTCCGGCTGCGCGACACGGCCTTTGGGAGGAACCTGCTCTCGAGCCTGGGCCTAACCCTCGCCTTGAACCTGGCGCTGCCGTTTCTGATCCCGGGCATCTCCTGGCAGGGCCACCTCGGGGGCCTGATCGCCGGCGTCCTCATCGGAGAGCTGTGGAGCCGGGTCAAACGTCCGCAAAGGCCCGTGGCCGCCCTGGCCATGGCCGTGGTGGCCGTGTTGGCGGTCCTCGTCTGAAAAAGCCTCGTTTTGGCGCGACAAGACCGTTCCCTGACCCCGTTTTGTCGCGCCAGAACGGGGTCGCAACCCGCGACTCCTGACGCGACTACGGTGGGAGTTACACCGATGTCGTTCGCCCACCTCCACCTTCACACCGAGTTCTCGATGCTCGACGGGGCGGCCCGGGTCAAAGATGTGGTGGCAGCGGCCGCCGCTGACGGCCAGCCGGGCATCGCCATCACCGACCACGGGGTGATGTACGGCGTGGTCGATTTCTACAAGGCGGCCAAGACCGCCGGGGTGAATCCGATCCTCGGAATCGAG
>DATEEG010000301.1:0-5150 GCA_035281305.1 Acidimicrobiia bacterium
CTGAGGTTGATACCCAGTAGGCAGCACTAGAAGGAGTAGGCAGCTCTAAGTAGGCAGTAGGCAGTCCAAACCGAAACCCGCCCGGCTGCCCTTTCTGCCTACTTGGCTACTCATCCTGAAAAAACAAGTGGGCCGCAGGCCCTCAGATCGGCTGCCTACTGAAGGCTGCCTACTTGAAAGGCTGCCTACTTGAAAGGCTGCCTACTTGAAAAGGCTCCTTGCCTCCTTCAGGGCGCGTCGGCCACCCCTGTCGCCCCTGTTGTTGTCGTGGTCGCGGCTTGGGCCGCACCGGGAGCCATCACCGCCGGTCGAGCCGGGGCCAGGAGGTTCACCACCGACCCGATCTCGACGCCCTGGGCCAGGACCGCCTCCAGCGCCATCGCCTTGGCTCTCATGTCGATGGGGCGACCGAGGCGGATCGTCAGGTTGGGCAGCATGGCCCAGAGCTCGTCGCCTCTCGTGATGACGACCGTCTGCTGGGCGACGAGAACATCCAGAGCCGCCAGGAACTCGAGCCCTCCCAGGGCCTCCGGGCTGGGATCGGAACCTTCCCACGGGACTTCCAGGATCGGCAGACCATCGGATGGCTCCGGTGCGGTCGCCATCACAACCCCGTCCACCCCCACCTGCCCCCAAAGACCTCCCAGGTTCGCCCAGGCCACGGCCCGGCGTGGCTCGATTGCCACGACGACGCCTTGCGGCCAGTCGAGTTCGACCACTGCGTCTTTGATCCGCGGATCGGCTGTC
The DNA here is from genome assembly GCA_035281305.1 of Acidimicrobiia bacterium. Lineage (GTDB taxonomy): Bacteria > Actinomycetota > Acidimicrobiia > Spongiisociales > ZC4RG35 > DATEEG01. The sequence goes on from DATEEG010000301.1 coordinate 748, forward strand.
AATGCCTCGGTCACCCGGGCGGGCCGCACCGTGACCATCGGGCGGCCCAGGACGACTCCGTTGGCACTCAGAATCGCTTCGATCTCGTTCGGCTCGAACCCGCTCACTGAGATCGAACTCACGGCTAATACCGGTGACCTGAAGAGCCACACCGTGAGCGCCGCCGCCAGCGCCAGCACCATTATCCACATCAGGCGGGCCAGCGATGAGCGAGCCTGGACTTCGGCAACCTGGCGCCTGCGAGCCGCCATTCGACGATCGACTTCGATGACACCGCCCTTATTCGGCATTGCTGCTCGTGATGAAGTCGATCATTTCATTCACTTTCGAAGGCGCCCACGAATTGAATTTCGGTTTCCAGGATTACGCCGGTCGCCCTCTCGACCCTGGCGGCAACCTCGCGCACCAAACGGTAAACATCGATCGCCTTGGCCCCTGGCATTGCCACGAAGAAGTTGGCGTGTCGCTCCGATACGGAGGCGCCGCCCACGGCGAGACCTTTCAAGCCGACTGCCTCGATGATCCGGCCAGCCGAATCACCAGGCGGGTTCTTGAAAACCGATCCGGCGTTGAGGGTGCCGCCGGGCTGATTGTCCCGACGCCATCTCGTGATGGCCCTGATCCGCTCATCTCCAACCTCGGGATCCCCGGGTTCGGCTCGGAAACTGGCTCCGATCACCAGGTCGAGGGGTCCGATTCCCGAGTGGCGATAGGAGAGGTCGAGTCCGGTGACATCGACGATGCGGGAGCGGCCCTGACCGAAGTCATAGACGACCGCGGTGGCGAGGACATCGACGATTTCCTGGCCGAAGCATCCGGCGTTCTGGCGCACTCCCCCGCCCACGCTCCCCGGAATCCCCACCAGGAACTCGAGACCGAGGCGACCGGCTTTGGTAGCTGCTCGGGCAACCTGGGGCATCCCGGCGCCACCCCCGGCGCGGACCATCTCCGAGATCTCGATCCGGGAAAACTCATCGCCGAGGTGGATCACCACGCCGGCGATGCCTTCGTCGGCGATCACCAGGTTGCTCCCCCTACCCAGGACCAGGAGCGGCACCGGATCCTGGGCGAGGGCTGCGGCGATCTGATCGAGGTCGGCGATCCGATTGACGTCAGCGAACATCTGGGCGGGACCACCCAGCTTGTAAGTAGTGATCCGGTCGAGGCCGACATTGGTGCGGACCAACCCGGAATCGATGAGTGAGGCCCAACTCACGGAACAGCCAGGATTGTGGTGCGTGGTGCGTGGTGCGTGGTGCGTAAGGACTGCGTGGTGAGTGGTACGGCGTGCGTCGTGTGCACGGAAAGCGTTCTGCGTGGTGGGTGATGCGTGGTGCGTTTGAAGCCGGCGAGACGCCAGACGCCAGACGCCAGACCCCGGCACTTAGAAAGGTGCCGTTCGGTGTTGGTCAATCCGGAAGAATCAGCGAAGAAGAGGCGATTGCGCAAATTTGGCGCGTGGCAAACAGTTCCTGGCAAATCTGTCGCGTGGCGAACGAGGGCTGTTCGTCTTCGGCCAGATTTGGCCCAAAGCGATCGTGGTGGGCCAAATTTGGAGTTCGGGCAGTGGCTCCCGTCCCTTCGGTGATTCTTTGGTTTCGAACGCACCAACTTTCCCGGTTTCACCGACGCCTCACCTTCGGGGCACCACGCACCACGCACCACGTGCCTGCCACGCTCCGCGCACTTCACTCCTCGCTCGCTTCCAGCAGTGCGGCCAGCTCCGTCGGGAGCAGAGTTATGTCACCGGCACCCATCGTCAGGACGAGATCGCCCGGTTCGACCAGCTCAGCCACGAGGGAGGCCAGATCGGCCCGATGGGGGGCGTAGAAGACCCCTCCCTCGAGTTTGGCCACGGCGTTGGCGATCATTTCGCCGCTCACCCCGGGGATGGGAGCTTCCCGGGCCGCATAGACGTCTGTGACCACCACCCGATCGGCCGCGGAGAGAGCCTGACCGAACTCGTGATACAAACGCTCAGTCCTCGTGTAGAGGTGGGGCTGGAAAACGGCCACCACGCGGCCGTATCCGCCCGCCCGCGCCACCTGCACCATTGCCTCGACCTCCGTCGGATGGTGGGCGTAGTCATCGATCATGGTGATGCCCGCCACGGTCCCCCGGTGTTCGAACCGGCGTCGGACACCGTGGAAGTCCCAGAGACCCTCGGCCGCATCGTGGGGGTCGTAGCCCATCTCGGCCAGGAGCGCCAGGGCCCCGGCGGCATTCGACGCAATATGACGGCCGGGCCGGGGACACTCACCGTCATCTGGGTGCCGGGCCCGTGCAGGGTGAACCGGACCGAACCCGGGTCCTGGTAGATGTCCTGGATCTGCCAGTCCGCCTCTCGACCGAAGCCATATCCCACCACGCGCAGGCCCCGCCGCCACGTCTCGGTCATTACTCTCATCGAGCCGGGATCGTCGACACAGAACACCACCGGCCCCGTGACACCGGCGGCCACGTCGGCGTAGATGGCTTCCATCCTGTCTGCGGTTTCGAAGTAATCGAGGTGCTCGGGTTCCACATTCGTGACAATCAGACCGTCGAGATGGATCCGCTCGAAGGTTCCGAAGGCCTCGTCCACCTCCAGGATCAGGAGCGGATCCTCACCCGGTGGGCATTGGTGCCGAGATCGACCATCTCGCCTCCGACGACGAAGGAGGGATCGACCCCCGCCGCCCGGGCCGCCTGAACCAGCATCGCCGTGGTCGTGGTCTTTCCATGGGTTCCGGTGGGACCGATGGTCGAAAGGGACTTCGTTATGCATTTCAGGAGCTCGGGCCGTTTCCACACCTTCAGTTCTCGAACCCGAGCAATCTCCAACTCGGGATCGGTATCGGGAATAGCTGACGAGGCCACCACCAAATCGACGTCACCAACGCGGTCCGGGTGATGACCTGCCCACGTGTCCACCCCGAGGTCGGCCAGCGCCTTCAGTTCCAATCCGTCCCTGATGTCAGAACCGCTGACCTTGAGGCCCGACTGGACGAGGAGCTTGGCGAGGGCGCTCATGCCAGCACCACCGACACCGACGAGATGGACCGAACTGAAGCCGGGGAGCAGAGGAGTCTTAGGCATGGGCCTGCCTCATGGCGCCGGCAACCACGTCGGCGGCATCCGGCCGTGCCAACGTCGACGAAGCGGCCGCCATCTCCCTCATTCGCTCGGGCTGCGACAGGAGTTCGGTCACAAGGGAAGGAAGGCCGGCGAGGTCGGCCTCGGCTACGACTATTGCGGCACCGACGGAAGCCAAAGCGTCGGCGTTGGCAGTCTGGTGTTCGCCGGATCCAAACCCGCCAGGCACCAGGATCGCCGGAGTTGCGGTAGCGGTGAGTTCGGCAACGGCTCCGCCGGCCCTTGCTACGACGAGGTCGCAGGCGGCATAGAAGTAGTCCATTCGGTCCTCGAAACCGACGGTGTGCCACCGGTCGAAATGATCGGAAGCCGCTGAAATCGATTCGAGATGATCGGACCCGGTCAGGTGCAGAATCGAGAACCCTCCTCCATCGGAGATTGCGGCGAGGACCTCGGCGGCACGGTTCAGTATGCCCGCTCCCAGACTCCCGCCGAACACCCCCACCACCGGCCGACCAGGCTCGAGGCGGTATCTGGCGGCAGCCGTCGAGCGCAGGTTCGCCCGATCGAATCGAGCGAGATGAGGCCGGATCGGATTGCCGACCCACTCCGCCCGAGCAAGCCCCGCCGTCGTGGGAAACGAGCCGAATGAGCGTTTCGCCAACCGCGACATCAGCCTGTTGGCCAGACCCGCTTCGGCGTTCTGTTCGTGCATGAGGAGTACGGCGCCACACCCGCGTGCGGCGAAACCAGCCGGCACGGAGATATAGCCGCCCATCCCCAGCACGACTTCGGCCCGCCGCGCCCGCAATTCCGTCCGAATGCGACTGCCTGCCCTGGCCACGAGAGCCGGGATCGCCAGATTGGCGGTTGTCAGGCGACGTTGGAGCCCGCGTATCTCGACTTCGAGGAACGGGAAGCCGGCCTCGGGGTAGACCCGCGACTCGAGGCGCGACCCACCTATGAAGAGGATGTCTTCGACCGGGATGCCCGAAGCCACCAGCGCCTCGCCGACTGCCAACCCCGGAAACACATGCCCCCCGGTGCCGGCGGCAGCAATGGCATAGGTCATGGAAGCCCGAAACGAGTGGTGCGCGGTGGGTGGAGCGTGGTGCGCAGGTGGGTGGTGCGTGGTAACCGGGAGAGACGCCAGACGCCAGACGCCAGACGCCAAAAGCGGCGGGACCGCCGACGAGAGTTGGAACGGCGCCAGTAAGCGAAGAGCCCCGAGCGGCGGGGCCGCCGACCAAACTTGGAACGGGGCCTGTAAACCAAGAGCGCAGAGACGCGGAGTGCCCGTGGTCGACCGTGCAAATTTGGCGCGTAGC
>DATEEG010000302.1:0-2227 GCA_035281305.1 Acidimicrobiia bacterium
ACGTTTTCTTCTGCGCCATCCACTCCGATATGGGCGGGTCCTTGACTGTCGCCGGATAAGCCAGCCGGGCCGGCCGGAATTGGCGCTTACGGGAGAGAACCGTTGCGAAAGGCCCTGTTGTGGTGGACGATGTGAGCGGCACACAACCGAACGAGACGCCACCGGCCAGCCCTCGCAGAAAGCGTCGGTGGCCCCTAGTAGTCGGCGTCGTGGTCGTGTTCCTGGTAGTCGTCGCCGTGTTCGGCACCAGGGCTCTCTACGTCCGAACATTCGACTCTCTGGTTGACACGACCAGGGTGGCCGAAGGCGCTCAGGTCTGGAAGGACTTCTTCGTCGCCCAGGACTGCTTCATCGAGGCAGTGGTCGAGGATGGAGACGCGGCCTTGGCCTTCACTGAAGGCCTGACTCTCCTCGACGAGACTGACCTTCTGGCCCGGCATGTGGACTCCTCCCTGGCCTCGTTTGCCCGGGTGTCGGTTCTGCCGTGGCACCGGAATCTGGCCGCGGCCCGGGAATCGATCGAAGCCCACTACCAGGTGTGGGAAAGTCACCTGAGCGAATCCCAGGCAGCATTGTCAGGACTCGATTCCGATCCGGTCGTCCTGGCAGCGCAATTTCAGGCGTGGGTGGACGGCGTCGTGGCGGCGGCCGGGGAAATCGAGTCGACCTTCAATGACTCGGAGGCCGCTTTTCAGCTGGCCGCCCTCGATGATTCGGCTCACTCCGAGATCGATGCCCTCTTCACCCCCAGCGAAGTTGAGTGCTCGCGCGGAGCCGTGTGAACCTTCGGGTGGTTCGAACCGGTCAGAGCTGAACGGCCGTAAAGCCAGTCTCGTGAGCGAGGCCGGCGTACGTGTCGTAGAGCTTGTCGACGAGCGACTTGCCGTTGGAATATTCCCGGGCCCAGTCGAGGATGAGCAGATCCATCGCCGCCGAGTCGATCCAATCGACCGACTTGGTATATCCGGTCGCTAACCCGGCGCCGGTGACATCGAGGAAGTTGTACATCTGGTCTTCGGCGAGAGCCGTCCAGCAACTGCCGAAGTGCACCAGACACCCATCGAGGCTTCCCTTGGCGATTTCGGTGAGTTCTTCAATGCGCAGGCTGCTGCCGTCGGCCAGGAGCAGCCGTCCTCGGAGACCGTGGAAAGCGAGGTACAGGATCCCGAAGCTCCGGTAGCGGCGGTGATGGTTGAGGTTGAACTTGAGCTCTTCCACCGTGTTGCAGGTGAGATGGATGAACTTCGTCCCCCGTGAGGTGTTGAGAAGCTCGAGCAGCGGGCGAACACTCAGCCGATCACCATCCAGGCGCCGGTGCCAGAAGGACTCGAGACAGAAGATATTGCCCCCACGATCAAGGCGAGCCATATCCACCACTATCGGTTCGAGAGCGGCCGCGATCAATGGGGGTTAGGTGCCAGTAATTTCCAGACACGGGTTGGATAGGTTAGCCGAAGGTCGGTTTTCGCGAACCGGTCAACGGCGAATTGCTTGAACCCAGAAGATCCCGTCGACCCCGAAAAGGGCCTGCCAGAGCGGAATCAAGGCCGCCACCGCCACCAACACGTCGATTCCGATCATCAGGACGATCCGCCATGGGGTGAGCTGGACCAGCTCGGGTCGAAAGCGGAGGCGGACGAGGTCGGCGAGCCGAACCCGGCCGAGCAGCGACACCGGGAGCAGCCCGCCGGCGAAGGTTCCGAAGCCGAGCATTCCAGTGCCGTACGCCATACCGAATCCAAGTTGCCCGACCGCAGCGACCCCGACCGACAGCTGTCCGAGCGCGATCACGCCGCGCGACACTTGCCCGATCGCAACCACACCCGTGGCGAACTGCCCGATAGCCACCACCCCGATCGCGATTTGCCCGATGGCGATGACCCCCGTCGCCTCCTGCCCGAAATCAAGGAATCGCACGCGCCAGAAGGTAGCTGCGGGTGGCGGGGTGGCTGTTCATCGTGACGGGGGCGGTGGTCCAGAGGGCGTTATTGGCTGGGCGGTTCCCTCCCCGGTTGAGCCGGTGACGGCGTGGCAGTCCGGGGAAGGTTTTGACCGGGCTGGCTCCGCAGAGCGAAGCAGGATGCCTCGGTCTTGAGTAGGTGGGGTTGTCTTCGGCGGCGATGAGAAGTTTGGCGGGACGCCGGGTCCGACTCCTTGCATCGAGATCAGGCTGGGAGCGGTGGAGGTAAGCAGTTAGTGGGACGGCTGGTGAGGTCGCCGTGTCGAC
>DATEEG010000303.1:0-2341 GCA_035281305.1 Acidimicrobiia bacterium
ATCAGATGAGCCCACTCCAGGTTCCGCCAGCCGACGCTGCCGGACTCCGGTCCGCGAAGAGATCCACTCGTCGTCGGTATCCATGATCGTGCTCAGGTCCGCGTTGGTGAGGACGGTGTCCGGCACCGCCATACCCGTCCCGGAGATGACTGCCCTCATGTCGCCAGCCCCGACCTTTGCTCGAGGTTCGGCCGGAGCCGTGCTACACACACAATTGTGAGTTCCCTTCCTTGGTGGGGCCGGCGTCTCATCACGGTGCCTGTCGCCCTCCTCGCTTGGGCATTATCGATAGTTCTGTCACCCCTTCTGTTCGTGGCCGCATTCCTCGTGGATGGGTGGAGAGCGATTTCCTCCGGGGCAACGCCGATGGCGTGGCGCATGGTGGCCATTCTTATCACCTATCTGACAGGTGAGTTGTTCGCCGTCGTTGGTGCATTCGTCATCTGGGTGCGATCCGGGTTCGGAACCAATCGGGCTCGACTCGTTCGAATGAGCTACCGGCTCCAATTGGGGTGGGGCAACCTCCTCTGGGAGTCGGTCCGGGTGATCTTCCGGTTGCGAATTCAGATCGACGGATTGGAGGTTGGCAGGCCGGGACCGATCCTGATATTGGCCCGCCATGCTTCGATCATCGACAACGTCCTGCCTTTTCAGCTCTTTACGCGCGCCCACGGGATGACCCTTCGCTACGTGATAAAGAAGGAACTGCTGATGGATCCGGCTCTCGACATCGCCGGAAGCTGGATCCCCAACCACTTCGTGGATAGGCAAGCGACCGATCCGGAGGGCGAGATCAAGGCATTGCGACGTTTGGGAACGGGTTTGACCGAGAACGACGGGTTGCTGATCTTCCCGGAAGGAACCCGTTTCACAAAGGAGAGGCAGCAGCGTGCTCTGGCCAGTCTCCAAAAGCGCAATCCTCGCTTTCACCGCCATGTGGCCGGCCTCCGTCATCTGATGCCCCCCCACCCGGGCGGAGCGTTGGCCCTGCTCGAGGCCTCGTCGGCCGATATCGTCCTCGTGGCACACCACGGATTCGACGGATTTGCCCGTATCAAAGACATCTGGGCGGGGGGCATGGTCGGGCGACTGGTGACGGTGAGACTGACCAGGATCCCGTTCAGTGAGATCCCCGAAGGCCGCGGGCATCGAACCGAGTGGCTTTTCAAAGTTTGGCAAGAGATGGATGACTGGATCTCGAGCCTCGATGAGCAGGCCGAATCCCAATGACGCTCGAGCGCGGTCATGGGTGAGGTTCTCCTTACGGCAGGCGCGACGATCGCCGCATTGATGCTCATCACCTGGGTGGTGAGCGGCATCGTCAAGAACGCATCCATCGTCGATCTCATCTGGGGTCTCGGATTCGTGCTGGTGAGTTGGGCGGTGTTCCTTCGGCACCCTCAGGAGACCGGGATCGATTCAGCGGCGAGCCGGTTGGTCCCTGTCCTGCTGACGACCATCTGGGGACTGCGCCTATCCGGCTACCTCGCGTGGCGGAACATCGGGAAAGGGGAGGACTTTCGGTATCGGGCGATGCGCGAGAAACACGGTCGCAACTTCTTCTGGGTCAGCCTGGGGACAGTCTTCGGACTGCAGGGAGCCCTGATGTGGACAGTCTCCCTCCCGGTCCAGGCCACCGTGGCCCGACCCGACCCTGGTGGGCTTGGATGGCTGGCGATCGTCGGCGTGGCCGTCTGGACGGTCGGCTTGGTTTTCGAGACAGTCGGCGATATCCAATTGGCCCGCTTCAAGGCCGATTCCGCCAACAAAGGCAAGGTCATGGACCGCGGGCTGTGGCGCTACACCCGCCATCCCAACTACTTCGGTGATTTCTGCGTCTGGTGGGGCCTTTATCTCGTCGCCATCGACGCCGGACACTGGTGGACCATCGTGGGACCCGCAGCAATGACCGCCCTCCTCATGAAATACTCCGGGGCGGGCCTGCTCGAGAAATCCATCGTCACCCGCCGTCCCGGCTACGAGGACTACATCAGGAGGACCAACGGATTCTTTCCCGGCCCTCCCCAGCAATAGGGTTCGAGCTTCCAGGTTCGAGGTCGTGCCGTGAGACTTGAGAGGTGGGTTTGAGGGCTTGACGCCTTCCGCCTTCCGCCATCCGTCCGGGTAGTACCTTTCGGGCTGTGTTCATGGACGCGGCGCTCTACCGGCATGGCAAGCGGCTACCGGATCCCTTCGTGCTCGACGGAGCCCGGCATCATTGCGACGACCCCGATACTTTCGCCTGGATCGGGCTTTACGAGCCGACCGAGGAAGAGTTCGAGGCCGTCGCCAGGGAGTTCGACCTCCACGAGCTGGCCGTAGAGGACGCCATCCACGCTCA
>DATEEG010000304.1:0-2944 GCA_035281305.1 Acidimicrobiia bacterium
TCAGCCAGGGTTCCAGCGCCGTCCTCCTGGCAATCCTCGACCGTGTGGTCGATGACTACGCGGCGGTGCTGGATGGGTTGGAGGGCGATATCCGGGAGCTGGAAGACGAAGTCTTCTCGGAGACCGGGACCACACCAACGCAGCGGATCTACAAGCTGAAGCGCGAGGTTCTCCAGTTCCACCAGGCCACTGCCCCGCTGGTCGAGCCGATCCTCCTCTTGGCCAACCGACGATTTCCAGCGATCAACCCCGAGCTTCGCAAGTACTTCAACGATGTCCATGACCATCTGGTCCGCGTCGTCGACAAGATCACCGCCTTCCGCGACCTTCTCACATCGGTTCTCGAAGCCAACCTCACTCAGGTCAGCGTTCGCCAGAACAACGACATGCGCAAGATCTCCGCCTGGGTGGCAATTGCCGCCGTACCTACCGCCCTCGCAGGAATCTGGGGAATGAACTTCGAGCACATGCCCGAACTCGGCGAAACCTGGGGATACCCCATGGCTTTGGTTCTGATGATCGCGGCCTGTGCGACGCTGTACCGAAAATTCAAGAAGTCGGGGTGGCTATGACAGGTAGGAATTAGATGAACAAGCAAGCCGAATATGTCCTTCGCACCGTGGAAGAGCGAGGGATCCGCTTCATCCGACTCTGGTTCACGGACGTGCAGGGCTTCCTCAAGTCGGTCTCGATCAGCCCGGCCGAATTGGAAGTGGCATTCGAAGAAGGGATGACCTTCGACGGCTCCGCCATCGACGGGTATGCCCGCGTACAAGAAGCGGACATGCTGGCCCGCCCCGATCCTTCCACCTTTCAGATCCTCCCCTGGAGGCCCGACGAGCAAGTGGCGCGGATGTTCTGTGACATTTCCTCCCCCGATGGCGCCGCGTTCGAAGGAGATCCGCGGGGAGTTCTCAAGCGCAACCTGGAGGCGGCGGCCGAACTCGGCTTCACCTTCTATGTTGCTCCCGAACTGGAGTTCTTCTATTTCGCAGATTCCGGTCCGAAGCCGAAGGTTCTCGACCGGGGCGGATATTTCGATCTGACTCCGCTCGACTCCGCCCAGGAGTATCGACGGAAGACCATCAACGCCCTCGAATTGATGGGAATCCCCGTCGAGCACTCCCACCACGAGGTGGCTCCGAGCCAGCACGAGATCATCGTTCGTTACACCGACGCCCTGACCATGGCCGACAACATCATGACGTTCCGCCTCACGGTCAAGGAAGTGGCCCTGGAGCATGGGATCTACGCGACTTTCATGCCGAAGCCACTCGAAGCCCATGACGGCTCGGGGATGCACCTTCACCTCTCGTTGTTCGAAGGCGACCGCAACGCTTTCGCCGAGCCGGGATCCAGCAACGGGCTTTCCCAGGTCGGTCAGCAGTTCGTGGCCGGACTTTTGACCCACGCCGCCGAGATCACGGCCATCACCAACCAGTGGGTCAACTCGTACAAGCGCCTGGTCTCTGGGTTCGATGCGCCCATCTGGATCTCTTGGGCGAGAAACAACCAGTCGGCGCTCGTTCGGGTCCCGCTCGCCAAGCGAGGCAAGGCCTCGAGCGTACGGGTCGAATACCGGTCCCCCGATGCGGCCGCCAACCCCTACCTGGCCCTGTCAGTCGTCCTGGCGGCGGGCCTGGCCGGCATCAAGAACGGCTACGAGTTGCCGCCCGAAGTCGTCGACAACGTTCACGAGTTGACACCGGCTGAGCGCCAGGCTGCCGGAATCGCCCGCCTCCCGGAAACGATGGCCGAAGCCCTCGAAGTCATGGAGCGTTCTGAGCTGGTCGCAGAAGCGCTGGGTGAGCACGTCTTCTCCTGGTTCCTCCGCAACAAGCGCAAGGAATGGGATCGCTACCAGCACCATGTGAGCCGGTTCGAACTCGACACCTACTTGCCGGTCCTCTGATTTCGGGGGTCAGCGTCGATGGAGATGGCAGTCTTTCCGGGCGATCATTCGGAGGAGCTGGCGTCGGTCCTGCGAGCGGTGGGGGCAACGATCCTCCCAATGGCCGAGATCAGCCCCGAGCTTCCGGGGGAAGCCGGGGCCCTCATCGTCGAATTGGGAGAGGAGCCTCTCAGACGGCTCCGCCACCTCGAGACGCTCGCCAGCGAATCGGCGGTCCCGGTGCTGGTTGTCATCACCCCCGATCAACTCCCCCTGCTCGACACTGCCGTGGGTGTCACGGACTTCGTGCTGACCCCGCTCACCCGGGCCGAGCTGCGGCTCAGGTTGCGGCGGCTGACCCGGGCGGCCGGCACCGATGAGATCCATCACTTCAAGGATCTCGAGTTGAACCTGCTCACCTACCAGGCGACGCTCAGCGGGCGTCCCCTCGACCTGACCTACATGGAATACGAACTGCTTCGCTTTTTCATCGAGCGGCAGGGCCGGGTCTGGACCCGCGAGCAATTGCTGTCGAAGGTGTGGGGATACGAGTACTACGGAGGGGCCCGCACCGTCGACGTTCACGTGCGCCGGCTTCGAGCCAAGCTGGGCGAAGAGCGAGCCTCGTGGATAACAACGGTCAGGTCAGTCGGTTACCGATTCGGGTAGTGCTCCGCCGGTGGTGCGTGGTGCGTGGTGCGTCGTGCGTTCTAAAGCGGGCGTCTCGGACACTGAAGAATCACCGAAGGGAGACGGGCCCTTACCTCCGGTACGAGTTCGCCAAATTTGGTCATTGGCGACCGGCTCAAACGTAATTTGTTCGTAGACGAACGAGTACCGGACCTGTCTGACCGAATTACGAGCAGGGTGAGCGTCAGTGACCGAATTTGGACCCGGGACAATGTGCGAGTGGATGGCGTTCCTTCGTTGATCCTGAGGACCACGCACCACGCACCACGCACCACGGATTTCTCAACCGAACGTAATCCCCTGGGCCAACGGCAGATCGTCTCCCCAGTTGATCGTCGTGGTTTGTCTCCGCATGTACAGCTT
>DATEEG010000305.1:0-5957 GCA_035281305.1 Acidimicrobiia bacterium
TAGAGCCAAGGACGAGTTCATCGCTTCGGTGTCACACGAACTGCGTACGCCCTTAACGGCGGTGGTTGGCCTCACCCACGAACTCTCGGAAGGCCGGATCGAGCCGCACGAAGTTCCCGAACTGCAGGCACTGATAGCGCAGCAAGCCCAGGAGGTGTCGGACATCGTTGAGGACCTTCTGGTTGCCGCCCGCGCCAGTGCCGACGCCATCACCATCAGACCGAGCCCTTTCAACATTCGCCGCGAGATCGAAGTTGTGGTCAAACCCTGGTTGCGAGGCGGTACCAACGCCATCGATCTGTCTGGAATCGATTCAAAGTTGGTGGGCCGGGGGGACGCAGTCCGGGTTCGTCAGATCATGCGCAACCTGGTTGCCAACGCGGTTCGGTATGGGAGCCGGCCCATCGCGGTCGAGGCCCGGTCCAACGGCCGCACCGTCAAGATCGCGGTACGCGACCATGGCGACGGGATTCCTACCGAAGCGGTCGACCGGATGTTCGAGCCCTACGCACGGTTGGGCGGGCAAATCGGCTTACCGTCCTCGGTAGGTCTGGGGCTCTACGTTTCGAGGTTGCTGGCGCGGATGATGGACGGCGACCTCCAGTATCACCGACGCGATGGCGTGACCGAGTTCTGTCTGACGCTTCCGGTCGAGAGGCGTGGTTCAGAGCTCGAGGGGATTCCCCCCGGTGGGGTCAAAGACCGCTCTCTGGCCTATCCCCCGCACCACCCCTAGCCAAAAACCCCGCCCCGCATGTGGTTTGGTCCCCGGTGTCGTCGGTGGTCCCCGCCAGGACCGGAGGGTCCGGGGGCCTCGGAGGGGGCCAGCGGTTTTAACCCCGTGTTCACTTATCAGGAGCACGCAACGCTCGTACAACCGTGGTGTGCGGATTCTTGTGGCCGAAGACGACCCCGTGGTTGGGGATGCCTTTGAGGAAGTCCTCAGAGCCGGCCACAACACGGTCTTTCGAACCGAGGGTGTCGACGACACCGTGGGCAGGCTGGGCGACGGAGAGGTCGAAGTCGCGATCCTCGACGTCCAACTCAAAGATGGATCCGTCTGGGAGGTCCTCGACCGGATTTCCAGCCCTCACCCGCCGTTTCGGGTGGCGCTGGTCACCGCCGTCGATGCGGCCGCGCCCCAGCGCTGGGCGCACGTACCTCTATATCGCAAGCCCCTCGATCATCAGGCTTTGATGCGGGCGGTTGCCGAAGCCGTGCCGTTCGAGTGGTCGGGAAGCGATGACGAAGGTGAGACTAGAAGTCCTAACTGGATCGAGCGCCTTCTTCTGGCGGACGAGCCGCCGTTGGCCGTCTCGGTGCCGATCGGCCTGGTTGCGCTAGCCCTCGTGACTCTTCTGATGATTCCGATCCGGGAAGATTTCTTCGGTGCGATCGGCGCCAGCTACACGGTCGTTGTCCTCCTCGTCGCGGCCTATGCCGGCATAACGGTCGGGTTGGGGGGAGCGCTGGTTGCGTTCCTGGCTTACAACTTCTTCACCGTTCCCCCGTACTACACCTTTGCAATCGCCTCGGGCTCCCTGGTCCTGGAACTCGTGGCGTTCCTCGCTGCCGCGGTGGTGGGGGCGGTCTTGATCGGAACCGGCCGGAAGCTGTCCCGCCGCCAAACGAGTGAGGCTGCGCTGAGTCGTCTTCGTCTTCGTCTGCTTTCCCAGACGCGAGACATACCGTCCGGACAGGTGATCGACGTGATCACTCGAGTCATACGGGAGGCGCTGCCCGACGGGGCCCAACTCGGACTCGTGCCGCCCGGCGATGGACTCCCAGCCTGGACTCCAGCGGTCTCTGCGGACATTGCCCGGGTCGAGCGGCGCACGGTGGAGACGCGATCGCGCAACCGGCCGGTTCTGATCCTTCCGGTGGACACCGAAGGCCTGCTGCTGGTGGCAACGACACCGGGCCCTCGCATCACCGACCAGGACCGGCGGATCCTTGGCTTTGCGGCGTCCGAGCTGAGCCGGGTCTCCGAGCAGATCGAGTTGCTGAGAGCGGCGGAAGCGGCCGAACGGCTGCAAGCGCGGGACGAGGCCAAGAACGCCTTGCTGGCCGCCGTGAGCCACGACCTGCGGACCCCTCTGGCATCGATGAAAGTGGCCGTCACCACGGTGTTGGAGCCGACGCTCGATCTGTCGGAAGACCAACGTCGTCGGTTGCTAGACACGGTCAACAACGAGGTCGACCGCCTCGGGGGCATGATCGACCACCTCCTCGATCTGTCGCGATTGGAGAGTGGTGCATTCCGATTGAGCCAGGAGCAGGTCGATCTCGCCCACCTCGTGCACGACGCCGCCGATCGCGTTCGGCTGGCATCGGGAAGGCAGATCCAGGTCGATTCGACCGGCGATGCCGGTGTGGTTGGCGACCAGGTGAGGCTCCTCGAGGTCGTGACGAACTTGCTCGACAATGCGGCCAGGTACTCCACCCCCGGAACCCCCATCCTGGTAACTATTCGACCCGAGCAGGGCTCGGTGATCGTCGCGATCACCGACGCTGGACCCGGCATGAGCCGCGAGGAACAAGAGACCCTCTTTCGGCCGTTCACCCGGGGCACGAGATCGGGGACGGGCAGTGGCCTCGGTCTCGCCATCACCCGATCGATCGTCACCGCCCACGGCGGAACCATCGAGGTCGTCTCGGCGCCCGGGATGGGAACGACGATGTCGGTCAGCATCCCCAAACGAGCCCTTCATGAGTGACCCATCCTCCCGCAGGGTCCTGGTGGTGGAAGACGACCCCGGTTTCGGCTCTTTGCTGAGGGACGTCTTGGAGGCGGCCGGACACACGGTGCGTTTGACGCCAACCAGCGCCGGAGCCCTGGCGGAGGTCGAGTCGTCCCTGCCCGACGTGCTTTGCGTCGACATCGATCTTCCGGACGGCACGGGCTGGGGTCTCCTGGACGAACTCGAACGTCGCGGGCTCGAACCCCCCACCGTCATTGTCGCGACGGCCGGCATCGCCGCCTCCAGAAGCCGGCACCGGCCAGGGACCTACCTGCTGCCAAAGCCCTTTCCGGTCGATTCGCTGCTGCGCCTGGTAACCGGCGCCGAGTTGACCGAGATCTGATCGAGAAGCCAGGAAGGCGATGGACGATCTCTTGGTAGCGCTCGTGTTCTTGGCTAGTGCGTTGGTGCTCTGGGGCCTCGTCGAGGCCTGCCGGAGAGCGTGATGCGAACCGGTGAATGGTTGTTGTTGATCGTGAGTCTCCTCACCGCGGTCTACCTCGCTATCGCTCTCTGGAGACCCGAGAAGTTCTGATGCGGGAGCGGTCATGATCACCGGGATCTTGCTGATGTTCGCCTACCTGGCGGTCGTGACCGTTGCGGCCATCCCGCTGGGTCGGTACCTCGCGGCCGTATATACCGGCACGAACCGCCGGAGCCAACGATGGCTCGGATGGTTGGAGCGGGGCATCTACCGGGTGATCTCGGTCGATCCCGGGGAGGAGCACACCTGGAAGGCTTACGCCGGGGGATTGCTGGCGTTCAATGCCGTCGGGTTGGTCGCTCTCTATGTGCTATTGAGGAATCAAGGCTCGTTGCCGCTGAATCCCCAGGGCCTGCCCGGGGTTCCCCCGTGGATTGCCTTCAACACTGCCGTGAGCTTCGTCACCAACACCAATTGGCAGACCTACGGAGGCGAGTCGACCCTGTCTTACCTGTCGCAAATGGCCGGGCTGACTGTCCAGAATTTCATGTCAGCCGCAGTCGGCATGGCGGTGGCCGCGGCCCTCATCAGGAGCATCGCCCGGCGCCCCGATCGAGACGCACCCGGCCACGGCTCTGCCCGCTCGTCTGACGGCCGGATCGGCAACTTCTGGGTCGACCTGGTTCGCTCCATTCTGTACGTCCTGGCGCCAGTCTCCCTCCTCCTCGCACTCTTCCTGGTGAGCCAGGGTGTGGTGCAGAATCTCGACCCCTATTTCGAGGCCACGACGCTGGAGGGAGCCACTCAGGTGATACCGGGCGGTCCGGCGGCCAGCCAGATCGCCATCAAGGATGCCGGAACCAACGGGGGCGGGTTCTTCAACGCCAACTCGGCCCATCCATTCGAGAATCCCACACCGCTCTCCAACGCCGTGATCGTGGCTGCGATGCTGGCCATTTCCGCCGCATTCGTCTTCGCCTACGGCCGGATGGTGGGCCGGCCCCGGGAGGGCTATGCCATCTACTCGGCGATGACATTGATCTTCCTGGTGATGACCTTCGGGGCTGTTGTCAACGAGGTCGGCAACGCCGGAGCCGCCACGGGCTCAGGGGCCGACGTCGCCACATCGGTTGAATCCGCCGGCGGCAACATGGAGGGCAAAGAGGTCCGTTTCGGTGCGGCGGAAAGCGCCATCTACGCCTCAGTCACAACCAGCCTGTCCAACGGATCGGTCAATTCTGCTCACGACTCGTTCACCCCGATGGGCGGAGCGGTCCCGCTGGTGAACATGATGCTCGGCGAAGTCGTCTTCGGGGGAGTCGGCGTCGGCCTCAACGGAATGCTCGTCTTCGTATTGCTGACCGTCTTCATTGCCGGCTTGATGGTGGGTCGCACGCCCGAGTGGCTCGGTAAGAAGATCGAGGGCGGTGACATCAAGCTGGCCGTGGTGGCAACCATCGCCCCCCTGGGCGCGGTCCTCATCCTCGCTGGGATCGCCGCGGGGACCTCGGCAGGGCGGGCGGGGATCTTCAACCCGGTCCCGCACGGCTGGTCCGAGATCCTCTACGGCTTCACCTCCGGCGCCAACAACAACGGTTCGGCGTTTGGTGGACTCGGATCGGGCCAGACCTTCTACGCCATCACGATCGGACTGGCGATGATCGTGGGCCGGTTCTTCACGTTGATCCCGGTCCTGGCGCTGGCCGGTCGGCTCTCCGGGCGAAGGGCCAGCGAGGCACCCAACCCGGCCACGTTCCGCACCAGCGGGCCGCTTTTCGTCGTCCTGTTGCTGGCGGTGGTTGTGATCGTCGGAGCCCTCACCTATCTGCCGGCCCTGGCCGTCGGCCCGTTCGTGGAAGCCCTGAGCTGAGGCTGCGATGGGTGGCTCGAGTTCCACGAACGTCCCGGGACCGCCGGTCGACCGCACCCCGGGCAGATCACGGCGAGACCTGACCTCACCCGGTGTGTTCCGGGGGGAGCTGGTCGGCCGGGCGATTGCCGCTTCGCTCCTGAAGCTGAACCCCGGGAGCCTTTGCAGGAACCCGGTCATGTTCACTGTCGAGATCGGAGCGGTGATCACTTCGGTCATGGCCCTGGTGCGCGCCCTCGATGGCGATCCCGTGACCGCTTTCGGCTTCACGATCTGGATCTCGGCCTGGCTCTGGTTCACCGTCGTCTTCGCCAACTTCGCCGAAGCCCTGGCGGAGGCGCGGGGGAAGGCCCAGGCCGACAGCCTGCGGGCGACCCGGGCGTCGACTGTCGCCCGCCGGATCGTTGGTAATGCGTTCGAGATGGTGGACTCGACCGCCTTGCGAACGGGCGACCGGGTCAGAATCGAGGCTGGCGAGATCGTCCCGAGTGACGGCGAGGTGGTCGAAGGCGTGGCCTTTGTCAACGAGGCGGCGATCACCGGCGAGTCCGCTCCGGTACTGAAGGAGCCAGGCACGGACATCCGCTCCTCGGTGACGGGAGGCACGACCGTTGTCTCCGACTGGCTCGTTGTGCGAATAACGTCCAACCCTGGCGAGACCTTCCTCGACCGGATGATCTCCCTGGTAGAGGGAGCTAACCGTCAGAAGACTCCCAACGAAATCGCCCTTTCGTTGCTCCTCACCGGCCTCACGTTCGTGTTCCTGGTCGTAAGCGTCAGCCTCTTTCCGGTGACGACGCTCGTGACCCCTGACGACCCGGCCGATCCGGTGGTGCTGGTGGCCCTTTTCGTGACGCTGATTCCCACCACAATCGGTGGCCTCCTATCGGCAATCGGCATCGCCGGCATGGACCGGGTGACG
>DATEEG010000306.1:0-2725 GCA_035281305.1 Acidimicrobiia bacterium
TCCGGTCAGTCATATCAAATGTCCAGGAAGCGGATGTCTTTGGCCTTGTGCTGAATGAACGACTTGCGATCGGCCACGTCGTCTCCCATCAGAGTCGTGAAGATCTCGTCCGCCATCGCCAGATCGTCGACCTCGACCTTAAGGAGGGTCCGGGTCTCCGGATCCATGGTGGTCACCCGCAACTCCTCGGCGTCCATCTCGCCGAGACCCTTGAACCTCGACGGCCGCACCTTGGGGTGATCCTTCTTGAACTCGTTCAAGGCTGCGTCGTCCTTGAGATAGTGGACCTTGGCACCGACCTTCACCCGATACAGGGGGGGCTGCGCCAGGTAGACATAGCCGGTTTCGATCAACGCCCGCATGTGGCGGAAGAAGAAAGTGAGCAGCAACGTCCGGATGTGCGAACCGTCGACGTCGGCATCGGCCAGCAGGATCACCTTGTGGTAGCGAGCCTTGCCGATGTCGAATTCGTCGCCGATTCCGGTTCCGACCGCCTGGATCAGATCGAGTATCTCGGTGTTCTGGAGGGCCTTGGCCAGCCGTGACTTCTCGACGTTGAGGATCTTCCCCCTTATCGGAAGCACGGCCTGGGTGTGGGAGTTCCGCCCTTGCTTGGCGGGACCCGCCGCCGACTTGCCTTCGACGATGAAGAGTTCCGACTCTTCGGGATTGCGCGACGAGCAGTCTGCCAGTTTGTCCGGAAGCCCACCTGATTCCAGGCCCGACTTGCGCCGCGTGAGATCGCGGGCCTTACGGGCCGCCTCGCGCGCTTTGGCGGAGTTGATGCTCTTGTCGACGATCTTGCGGCCTTCGGCTCCATAGCGTTCGAGCCATTCCGGCAGGTAGCGATTGAGGGCTTTCTCGACATAGGAGCGAATCTCGGTGTTGCCCAGCTTCGTCTTGGTTTGACCCTCGAACTGGGGGTTGCGAACCCTCACCGAGAGGACCGCGGTGAGACCCTCGCGGATGTCCTCACCCGTGAGGTTCTCGTCCTTCTCTTTCAAGAGCCCCTTCGACCGGGCGAACGTGTTGATGGCGTTGGTGAGAGCCTTGCGAAAGCCCTCTTCGTGCGTGCCACCCTCGTGCGTGTTGATGTTGTTGGCGAAGGAGAGGACGGACTCCGTGTAGGAGGTGGTCCACTGCATCGCCAGTTCCAGTTCGGCTTCATCGGCGTGATCGACGATCTCGATGATGTGGGGATGGATGGGCTCGCGGTTCGAGTTCAGATGCTTGACGAAGTCGAGCAAGCCTCCCCGGAAGAGGAAGGTTTCGGTGCGGGGGGGCTCGGCGCGCTCGTCGAGGAAGACGATCTCGAGCCCGCGGTTGAGATATCCCATCTCCCGCAAGCGGGAAGCGATGGTGTCGTAATCGAATTCGGTGGTCTCGGTGAAGATCTGGTGATCCGGCCAGAAAGTGATCGTGGTGCCGGTGTTCTTCTTCCAAGGCTTGATCTTTTCGACCTTGCTCCGGGGTTTGCCCCGCTCGAAACTCTGGGCCCATACGAAACCGTCGCGACGCACCTCGGCATCGAGGCGCTCGGCCAGGGCGTTGACGACAGAGACTCCGACGCCGTGAAGGCCCCCGGACACGGTGTAAGCACCCTGCTCGAACTTGCCGCCGGCATGAAGGGTGCCAAGAACGGTGGTGAGGGCCGATTGCTTGGTCTTGGGGTGATAGTCCACGGGGATGCCGCGACCGTTATCGACGACCCTGACACCGCCATCCGCCAGAATCGTGACCTCGGCCCGCGTGGCGAACCCTGCCATCGCCTCGTCGACCGCGTTGTCGACCACCTCCCATACGAGGTGATGAAGGCCGCGCGGACCGGTGGACCCGATGTACATGCCGGGCCGTTTCCGAACGGCTTCGAGGCCCTCGAGGACCGTGATGTCGCGGGCGTCGTAGGACGTGTTTCCGATAGCGCTCAAAGGTCTCCTCCACGGAGAATCAGGGGAAGAATTCCAGGACCGGGGCCATGTAATCGGGGCCCCCGTTTGGGACCTTCCAGGCCACCGATTTCATGTTTGTAATTATAGCTCAACCGGTGACAGATTCGGCCATTCCGGCGGTCCCAGGACCGGCCAAAAGTCCAACAGTTACGGGCTTTTTTCCGATCGTTGAGAAACCATCACCGTTGATTGGGGCCCACCACCCTGACAGTCTCGACGATGCCTTCGCCCAATCGATCATCGAGGCGTCGCATAAGGTCGCCGATGGCGTAGCGGAGCAGGCCGACGAGTGCTGGCGAGACCGCCTCTACGACCAACTCTCGCTCCCGTATGAACAGAGGTCGGCTCTGGCCGGACCAGGGTGCGCCGGCCACCTCGTCCCACCCCTCGTCCAGCGATTTGCTGACGGACGGAGCCGGCAACCCGAGCTTCTGGAGCAGCCCCTCGAGCAGCCCCTCGAGCGGTTCAGGCTGCATGAGAGCGTGGTGCGTGGTGCGTGGTGCGTGGTGCGCAGGAACAGAGGTCTGGTGCGTGCCGAGCGGCGAAAGAAGGGTGGTGGCATGCCGGCTCGCGTCCCCGCAACGGAAGAAGCACCGAACGGCGGGGGGCACCTGGCGACTGCCTGACACGTAATTCGCTCACACACGAACGAGTACCGGACCTGTATGACCGTTTTACGTGGGGAGCGAGCCTCATTGACCGAATTTGGTCTTGGGACGCCGCCGAGAAGAACCCTCTCCCTCGCTGATGCTTACGCACCACGCACCACGCACCAC
>DATEEG010000307.1:0-3837 GCA_035281305.1 Acidimicrobiia bacterium
AGGTAGTGCGCGGTGCGCGGTGCGCGGTGCGTGGTGCCTGCGACACAAGGTAAATCATCAGGTTCGACGCACTACGCAGAACGCAAAACGCACTACGCATTAGATCCTCTCGAAATAGCGCCACCGTTCCCAATCGGTGACGGCGTTGTCGAATCCCTCCTGCTCCTTGCGGAAGAAGTGGGTGTAATGCTGCTGCACGTCTTCCCCAAACGAGGCAGCAACGAAGTCGGAAGAGGCGAACAAGTCAGTGGCGTCCCTCAGGGTGTAAGGGACCCTTGGCAACTGCCGGGCCTGGTAGACATCACCCGCGAACAACTCGGGTGGTTCGGTTTCATTGGCGATCCCGTCCAGGCCGGCGGCGAGGATGGCCGCGTAGGCGAGGTATGGGTTGCAGTCGGCGCCGGGGATGCGGCACTCGATCCGCAACGAGGGGCCATGGCCTACCACCCGGAAGCCGGCCGTCCGGTTGTCGTAGCTCCACGCAATGCGGGTCGGGGCCCAGGATCCATCCTGGTAACGCTTGTAGGAATTGATGGTTGGGGCGAAGAAGGGCATCAACTCGGGCACCCGGGCCATCCACCCGCCGAGGAAGTGCTTGAACACCGAGGAGACGTGAACGGGCCCGGCATCGATCTCGCCGGGGAAGGCGCTTTCGTCGCCCTTCCAGAGGCTCAAGTGGATGTGGCATGAGGATCCCGCTTCCGACATGGTCGGCTTGGCCATGAACGTGGCGCTGACACCAAGGTCTTCGGCGATCTCTTTCATCGCCAGCTTCATCACGGAGTGGCGGTCGGCCATGCCGAGCACATCGGTGTAGCGAATGTTCATCTCGTGTTGTCCACGCCCCCACTCGCCTTTCGAGTTCTCAACGGGGATGCCCGAACTCGAGAGATGACGCCGGACGGCGCCGTTGTACTTTTCCTCGCGGGCTCCTTGCAGCAGGTGGTAGTCCTCGATGTACCACCCGGCCGGGGTCAGGTCCTGGTACTTGCGGGCTGCGGCATCGCGATAGCTGTCCTGATACAGGAAGTACTCGAGTTCCGAAGCGCCCTTGGCGGTGTAGCCCGAGGTGCCGGCCCGCTCCAATTGGTTCCGCAGGATCGAGCGAGGGGCGACCCGGACGAGATCGTGGTGATGAGGATCGTGCAGGTCGCACAACACCATCGCCGACCGGTCGAGCCAGGTGGCCACTCTGAGGGTGTCGTGGTCCGGCACCATGTGAAAATCCCCGTAGCCGAGCTCCCAGTTGGCGTACTGGTAACCCGGAACCGGCTCCATCTCCATGTCGACTGTCAGGAGGTAGTCGCAGCCGTGGGTCCCCCCTGACCCGATCTCCTCCAGGTAGAAGGCTGCGTCGAACCGCTTCCCATGCACTCGCCCGTAGTGGTCGGTGAATCCCACCACGACGGTGTCGATCTCACCCGATTCGACCGACCGGGCCAGATCTTCGATCGTCAACATCCCACGGGTCATCGGCGCACACCCTCCAATCGGTTCATCGACGCGGCACCACGGAGCGAGATCGTAGAAACGGCGGTTGGCCTCCCGCGCCTTGGATCGAGGATTAAGAATGAGCTCGTCAACCGCACTGTTGCAGCGTCCACTCGATCTCGGCAGCCATGTCGGGAGCGCCTGGCAGCACGCCATCGAAGATGGCGCCTCCGATGGTGAAAGCCCACGCCCCCGCCCCGGCGACACCTCTGATGCGCTCGGCGCGATCGATCGAGCCTGCCACCACAACCGGGGCCCGGGATGCGGCCACCACTGCCCGCGTGAGTTCGATCGGATCCTCCGTCCGATGCCGGTAGGCCAGCAGGTCGAGCCCGCCCACCGCCGGACGGCTGGTCAGCTCGGCCGCATGCGCTGCGATTTCGTCGATCGAGCCGCGCAGTTCGCTCGGGTGCCCCACCACCGTCCCAGGAAAGGGGAAGTAACGGACCGGGGCCGACCCGATGAGAGCGAGGGCGGCGTCGTGGTTGGTACCTCCCATGATCACGTCGACTCCCAGGGCGAGTCCCGCTTCAATCGATCGGAGTTCGTCGTCGGCGCTGGTAGAGACGACTTCCAGGAACACCGTGCGGGCGTCCTCGTGCATCATTTCCGTCAGCCGCCGGAGTGTGTCCGGGGAGGCGCCGATGTCTTTGAACCCGACCATTCGGAGTCCGCATTTTCGGATCGATTCGTACACGTCTATCGCGTCGGGGACGGTGGCGTCGTGGTTGGTGAGCATGAAGATGAAATCCATCAGTCCCTTTCGTCGAGCAGACCGGCGATCGTATCCAGGAGGAATCCAGGTCTGGCCTCCGATGCCTCGAGATCGTCCATCTGGCTGTCTCCACTGAGCACCAATGCCGAAGGCATGCCCGCCGCGCTGGCCAGGGCGATGTCGGTCATGAGGCGATCCCCGACAACCAGGACCCTTTCAGCAGGGAGGCCCAGTCGGTCGAGCACCGCGGCCGCCATATGCCGGGAGGGTTTGCCGACGATGGCCTCAGCGCGGGCCCCGGTGCAGGCCTCGATGGCCGCCAGCATGGCAGCACAGTCAGGGAGCCCACCATCGGCAGTCGGGCAGAATCGGTCGGGGTTGGTGGCGACGATCCGCGCCCCCGCCTTGACGGCGCGATAAGCAGCATGAAGCTTCCCGTAGTCGAACGTCCGATCGAAGGACACCGCCACTACTTCGGCGGACTCCGCCTGATCGGGCCGAACGACCTCGAACCCGCTTTCCCGGAGGACCTCGGCCACAAGCGGTTCGGAGACACAAAAGACCCGGGCTCCGGGTGTGCGTTGGAGCAGATAGAGAACCAGCGCGTCCAGGGACGAAACCACCTGGTCATCAGCAACTGATATGCCGAGCCCGCGCAGAATCCCCGCGTAGAACTCTGAACGCTCCAGGGGCTTGTTCGTCAGAAAGACGTGGGGAGCCTCACGGTCCCGCACGGCCGCTAGCGTCGCCGCCGCTCCCGGCAGGAGCACGTCATCGAGGTACACGGTGCCGTCGAGATCAAAGACGAACCCGTCGAAACGGTCCACCAGCCTCACAGACCTCCTCCTACCTCTGCGGCGCGGTCGAGAGCGTCTCCGACCAGCTGACCGGGGTTGCCCCCGGTGAACACGACCAGATCCAGAATCGTGAACCGACTTCGCAACAGGTGCGCGTTCGCCACGGCCCATCGGGCCGTGCCGGCGTCGACTGGAGGGTCGAGCTCCGAGAAACGGGTGGGCGCACCCGCCGCGGCCAGAACGGCCGCCATCTCGGCCGGCGCCCCCAGCCAGGAGGATGCCTGTTCTGGCAACGAGGCCAGCGCCTTCGGGTCGGGCGGCGCTGCCCGCCACAGCGCCGGCTTGACTTTGTATTCGGACCAGCACTCGTCGATGGTCCCCGGATCCAACCGAGTGAGGGCAGCGGCCAGGGAACCGGCCATGGCCGCGTCGCCGGGTATGGCAGCGGCCCCTTCAAAATCGAGCCGGTCGAGGGCCAGTTCCCATATGCAAGCGGCCACCACCGCCGCTACTCCAACTTGAGCGCCGTGCAGGCCGTGCTCCTGGTCGGCAGCCATGTCGAGGAGATGACTGACCGCATGCTCGGTCCCACTGAGCGGGGCGGTTCGTCCCGCCCTCCCCATCGCCAGGCCGGCCAGGGTAAGCAGTCGCGCGAGGCTTGCGAGCGCCGGCATCTGGCGACCGCCAATTCCCCCAGCAATGTCCAACAACTCGCCTGCAGGAGTGTGGTAACTCGACACGATCTCGGGGTCGAAACTCGAGTCAGCGCCGACCACGGCGGCGAGCAACCAATCGGCCGGGGCCACCAACGCCCCAACACATTCCCCCAGGCCC